>DAOTOD010000110.1:0-5375 GCA_035451165.1 Bacteroidales bacterium | reverse complement strand
ATTTTTAGAATCATCAGTATCATATATAGTAAAATTTTGAGGGAATCCTATTAGATGACTTTCTATTCTTAATATTCGTGCAAAAATAGAATGAAAGGTTCCTAACCATACATTATGGGCGTCTTTATTGTTTATAAGGCTTATTACTCGTTCTTTCATTTCTTTGGCAGCTTTGTTAGTAAAAGTAAGGGCTAAAATATTAAAAGGGTCAATATTTTGTTGTATAAGCCATGCAATTTTGTATGTTAACACTCTTGTTTTACCAGAGCCAGCGCCTGCAATAACCATCATGGGCCCGTTAATATATTCAACAGCAGCTTTTTGTTCTTTATTTAAATGCTTTAAAATGTCACTCACGTATAATTTTTATTTTTAGGTAATTAATTGTAATTATAGTTAAATTTTAAACAATAATAAAAATTTAACAATTATATATATTTTAAAATTATTAATAATAAGATGAGATAAGTATAATCATATATTTTCAGAACAAATTTTCATTTGTGCTAAAAAGATCATCAGTATTATCGTAAAAATCTTTATCATTGTCGTCAACGTAATCGTCTTCTATGTAATCGATATTATCATCGTCAATGTTATTGTTTATATTTGTCATTAACAATTCATTATCTATCATAAAAAAGGAATTCTTATTAGGATTTTGTTGCATAGCTTTAGTTATTTCACCTTTACTTGCTACAACTATAGGATAATTTAGTCCATTTTTAGCTTGTGTTATTTTAATTAGCTCAATGTAAAATGTTTCCATTTTTAAAAAATCGTAAACCCAAATTATACGTTGATGAGGGTCATCTATGTAGTCACGTAAAATAGCATTTTTCATTATAGGAGTTTTAGTTTCGGTGGTTTCTCCCATATCGATAAGAGTTATTTCTTTTAGTTTTTCCCAATTATTATTTGATAAATAAAAAGAAGCTAACTCATTTTTATTGAAATTAAGGTTTTCAATTAGAATATCATGTAAATCTTGAAAAGTTTGCGTAGCTTTAATTTCAATATCTCTATAAAAATCTTCTTCTATATCTGATAATACTCTAAATTTATAAACATGCATTTTAGAAAATCGTTATTATAATTATGAGCCAAAGTTATTAAATAAATTTTATATTTTAGGGGTGAGTCCAATTTTTTTTCCTTCTTTTATCATAAAATTGTAAGCCTCATTGTAGTCGTTTTTTATTATTCCATCTAAAATAGCTTCTTTAATAGCATTTTTTATTATTCCTACTTCTCGGCATGGGCCTATTTTAAAAGTTTCCATAATTATTTCTCCTGTAATAGGAGGTTTCCAGTTACGTAGTTTATCTTTTTCTTCGATTTCTTTTAATTTTTTTCTTACAATGCTAAATCTATTTAGATATAAAAGCACTTTATTTATATCTTTTGAAGTGATATCAGCTTCACATAATAACATTAAATCATCTATATCGTTGCCGGCATCAAATAATAATCTTCTTATGGCTGAATCAGTGGTATTAGATTCCCATAAGGCAGATGGGCGAAGATGCAATGATACTAACTTTTGTACATATTTAAGTTTATTATCTAAAGGTAATTTAAGTCTTTTGAAAATACTAGGTAACATTTTAGCTCCTTTGTAATTATGCCCATAAAATGTCCATCCAATACCTTTTTCATATTTTTTAGTTAATGGTTTGCCTACATCATGCATAAGAGCAGCCCATCTTAGCCATAAATTATCTGATTTAGTAGCTATTTTGTCTAAAACCTGTATTGTATGATAAAAATTATCCTTATGAGCTTGACCTTCAATGATTTCTATTCCACATAAATTATTAATTTCAGGTAAAATAATTTCTAATAGTCCTGTTTTTTTCATTAATATAAAGCCAATGGAGGGTTTATCAGCAAGCATTATTTTGTTTAGTTCGTCAGTAATTCGTTCGTTTGAGACTTTATATATTGTATCTTTTTGTTTGGCAATAGCTTCTAAACAAGTATCATCAATTTTGAAATTAAGTTGTGAAGCAAATCTTATAGCTCTCATCATTCTTAAAGGATCGTCAGAAAAAGTAATGTTTGGATCAAGAGGGGTTCGTATAATTTTATTTTTTATATCTTCAAGTCCGTTGAAGGGGTCAAGTAAAAAACCATAATTTTCTGGTAATAAGCTAATACTCATTGCATTAATTGTGAAATCTCTTCTTTTTTGATCATCTTCTAATGATCCATTTTCTACTATAGGTTTGCGTGAATTTTTTCGATATGATTCTTTTCTAGCTCCTACAAATTCTAATTTCCATTTTCCAATGTGTAGCATAGCAGTGCCAAAGTTTTTATAAATAGTTATCTCACCTGAATTATTTAGTTTTTTATTTATGTGCTTGGCGAGTTCAATACCACTTCCTAAAGCTACAATGTCAATATCTTTAGTTTTTTTACCTAATATATAATCTCTTACATAACCTCCTACTATATATGTTTGTAGATTAAGTTCACAAGCCGATTCAAAAATTAATTTAAAGATAGGCTCTTTTATGGCATCTTTTAAGTACATTTGCTAAATTGTTTATTTAGTAAGCAGATGCAAATTAACAAAAAATAAAAATAACAAGTTATACATATTTACTTATACTTTTAAATTTGTATGTTAAAATTTTAATTTTTAAAATTATGGTTAATAATGACAATAAAGTTCAAGATGATATAGTTTCACAAAAAAAAGTTATAGAGTTTTATACAGTTGCCAGTGAGTTTTGTAGATTTATAGAATCAACTACTCATAATGATAAACTTGTTTTTAAAGAAACTATTCTTCGCCTACTTTTGTTGCTTTATTTAAAAGGATCTTTATTGCCTAAACTTTTGCCTAAAGATGAAAATGCTAATGAACGGTTTGTGAATGAAGAACAATGGCAAGAAATTTACTTGTTACTAAAGTCTATACTTAAAGAAGATGATGATTTTGATAAGATTTTATTAGAAGAAGAGATAGATTCAAGTTTTGAAAATAAAATTAATAAAGGTAGTATTTCTGAACATTTGGCAGATATATGGCAGGATATAAAAGATTTTGTTTTGTTATTTAATAAGAATAATATTGCTGCTAAAGAAAATGCTATTTGGAGTTGTTATATACTTTTTAGAGAAAATTGGGGGCGTAAAACAGCAGAACTTATTAATGTTTTACATAATAAGGTATTTGAGGCAAATTATGATCAAGATTTGGAATAAAAATAATAGTATTAAATTTGCAAGTAATAATATTTTTGAAAAATTACTGAATTATGAAATCTATAGTAAAATTATTTAGTTTTATTTTACTTTTTTTTATATGTAATGATTATATTACTTATGCTAGCCATTTATCAAATACAGATAAAGACGAAGGGTATAAACTTATAGTTAAAATTAGAAATTTGAATGATTCTATACTTATTTTAGGCCATTATTTTGGCGAGTACCAATATGTTGATGATACAGCAAGGCGTTCAAAAGATGGTAGCTACGTGTTTCAAGGTAAGTCTCCTTTGCCAGGAGGCGTTTACTTTATTGTACTACAAAATAAAAAACATTTTGAATTTATAATTAATAAAGAACAACGTTTTACTATAGAAAGTGATACTATTGATATGCTTAAACATATGAAATTTAAGACTTCTGTCGAAAATACTCATTTTTATGAATATCTAAATTATATTAGTCAATTTAATAAGGATATGGAATCTTATAAAGAAGGCCTTAATAAGGCTAAAGATAAAAAAGATGAAGATTCTATAAATTACTATAAAGAGAAGATAAAAGTTATAGATGAAAAAGTTAAAAATTATAAGTTTGAGTTTATAAATAAATATCCCAATGATTTAATGTCTAAAATTTTTTTAGCTTCCAAAGATATTGATTTGCCTGAGGCTCCGTTATTGGAAGATGGTAAACGAGATTCTACCTACCTTTATTATTATTATAAAGAGCATTATTTTGATAATATTGATTTTTCTGATGACAGATTACTACGAAGCCCTGTTTTTCATAGTAAACTTAAATATTTTTTAGATTATATAGCGAATAAAAATCCTGATTCTCTTATAGTAGATGTTGATAAAATTGTTGATAAATCACGTGTTAATAAAGAAATGTTTAAATATGTTGTATGGTATATAACTTACTACTATGAAACTTCGAAAATAATGGGTTATGATGCTATTTTTGTTCATATGGTTGAAAAGTATTACATGACAGGTGAAGCTTATTGGGTAAATCCTCAAGTGCGCGAAAATATTACAAAAAGAGCTATGACTCTTAAACCACTTCTTATAGGTAAGATAGTACCTAATTTAATTATGGAAGATTCTATAGGCCGTTTATATTCATTGTATAACATCAAAGCTAAATACATTATATTATATTTTTGGGATTTAGATTGTGGCCATTGTAAAACTCAAACTCCTATATTAGGTAAATTTTATGAGAATTTTAAATCAAAAGGAGTTGAAGTATATGCTGTACATGTAAATAATGCTAAAGAGAAGGAATGGAAAAAATATATTAAAGATAATAATTTAAACTTTATTAATGTTTGGGATCCACAAAATAAGACACAATTTCGTAGCATTTTCGATGTATCGCAAACCCCAGTCCTTTTTGTACTTGATTCGCAATTTAAAATAGTAGGTAAAAAATTATCAACAGAACAATTAGAAGATTTTATTAATAGAAGGTTTGAATTTGATGAAAAAGAAAAAAATAAAAATAATTAGTTTTTTATTAAAGCATCATATAATATTTCTATAGGATGATAAGCTTTACGACCAGTCCCAGCTAATATTTGTTGTCGGCAGCTAGTCCCCGGTGCAGCAATAATTGTTTCTTTACTTTCTTTATTTATTTCAGGGAATAAAATTAATTCTCCAATTTTCATTGATAATTCATAGTGTTTCTTTTCATAACCAAACACACCTGCCATCCCACAACAACCAGATTTAATTTCATTAACTTTATAATTAATAGGAATTTCTAACATTTTGATAGTAGGTTTAGTACTAATTAGAGCTTTTTGGTGACAATGTCCATGTAGTCTTATATAAGCTTTATTTGATGTAAATAAATTTCTTTTAATATAGCCTTTTTCGTATTCATTAGCTATAAATTCATCTATCATGAAAGTATTTTGAGCTATTTTTTTTGCAATAATTTTAAATTTTCCCCTTACTAAATTAACATATTCGTCTTTGAATGATAAAATCGCTGAAGGTTCAAGCCCTAATAATGGGGTTTCTTCATTAATAAAATCTTTAAGTAATTCTATATTTTTTTCAGCTATTTTCCTCGCTTTTTTTAACAAACCTTTAGAAATAAATATTCTTCCACTTTCATAATTAGATGGTATAAGAACT
>DAOTOD010000109.1:0-5384 GCA_035451165.1 Bacteroidales bacterium | reverse complement strand
ATATACTTGTTAATGGTAAAGTAGTTAATATCCCTTCATATTCTGTAAAACCAGGTGATATTATTAGTGTTAGAGAAAAATCTAGATCACTGGAAGTAATTACTAATTCGCTGGCTTATCGCTCTAGAAATTACTCTTGGCTTGAATGGGATAATGCTATGATGGCAGGAAGGTTCCTTAATTATCCTGCTCGAGAAGAAATACCTGAAAATATTAAAGAAAACCTTATCGTTGAATTATATTCTAAATAAAAATTAGTCTTTAATAAAATATTAAAATTAAATAAATGGCAATATTAGCATTTCAAAAACCGGATAAAGTTATAATGCTTGAATCCGACGATTTTAAAGGAGTGTTTGAATTCCGCCCACTTGAACCGGGCTACGGAATTACAATAGGAAACGCTCTTAGAAGAATATTACTTTCTTCATTGGAAGGATTCGCATTTACTTCTGTCAAAATTGAAGGCGTAGAACAAGAATTTTCATCAATATCAGGCGTAATAGAAGATGTTGTTGACATTATACTTAACCTTAAACAAGTTAGACTTAAACAAAAAGTAGAAGATAGTGATAGTGAAAAGGTCGTTGTTAATATCAGTGGAAAAGAAATATTTAAAGCAGGTGACATTAATAATTTCTTATCAAATTTTCAAGTAGTTAATACTGACCTTGTTATATGCCATCTTGAACCTTCTGTGAAACTTACAATGGAATTGACTATAGAAAAGGGTAGAGGATATGTCCCAGCCGAAGATAATAAATCTTTAAATGCTTCTATAGGAACTATAGCTATGGATGCTATATTTACTCCTATTAAAAATGTTAAATATTTTGTTGAAGACTTCCGCGTTGAACAAAAAACAGATTATGAAAAGCTTATAATTGAGGTTATTACTGATGGAACAATTCATCCTAAGGATGCGTTGAAAGAAGCTGCTAAAATACTTATTCATCATTTTATGTTGTTTTCAGATGAAAAAATATCACTCGATACAGGCGAAAAATCTATATCTGAAGAACTCGATGATAACGCTTTACAAATGAGACAACTGCTTAAAACTAAATTGGTAGATCTTGACTTATCAGTTAGAGCACTTAATTGTCTTAAAGCTGCAGAAGTGCATACTTTAGGTGATTTGGTTGCCTATAATAAAAACGATCTCTTAAAGTTTAGAAATTTTGGGAAAAAGTCACTCATAGAGCTTGAAGAACTTATTAAATCAAAAAATTTAAGTTTTGGAATGAATGTGTCTAAATATAAGTTGGATAAGGATTAAAGTTTATTAAAATGAGACATTTAAAAAAAGTAAATCATCTTTCAAGAAAAACAGCCCATAGAAAAGCTATGCTGGCTAACATGGCATGCTCGCTTATTAAGCATAAAGGTATTATAACAACAGTTGCTAAAGCTAAAGCTTTACGAAAGTATGTAGAACCATTGCTTACTAGAGCTAAAATCGATAATACACACTCTCGTAGAATAGTATTTAGCTACTTGCAAAATAAAGAAGCAGTAACTGAATTGTTTAGAGAAGTAGCAGTTAAAATCGCTAATCGACCAGGAGGATACACCAGAATCCTTAAATTAGGTCTTAGAAAGGGTGATAATGCTGATATGTGTAGAATCGAACTTGTAGATTACAATACTTTAATGCTCGAAAATAAAAAAGAAGTTAAAAAAACTAAAACTTCACGTAGGGGTAGGCCAAAGAAAAAAGTAAGTAGTGATAGTGCTACTGTGGCTGCTAAAGCTGATAAAAATGCCGTAAGTAATGCAGAAATTACTCAAACTCCCGAACAAACTGAAGAAACTCAAATTAATTCTACACAATTAAAAGAAAATGATTTGAAGGAAGATAAGAGTGAAGAACAAAATAATATTAACTAAATTATTCTTTTTGCTTATTTTAAATTAATTTTGAAAGATGAAGGATTTTTTAATTCTTCATCTTTTTTATATTGAATAGTATCTTAAAATAAAAAATTATGAGTTCTATAGTTCATGTGTTTGCTCGTCAAATATTAGATTCAAGAGGTAATCCGACAATAGAAGTTGATTTATATACTGAATCGGGAGCAGTAGGCCGTGCTGCTGTTCCTTCAGGAGCTTCAACAGGCAGGTTTGAAGCTATAGAAATTAGAGACGGAGATAAGGGCTATTATTTTGGTAAAGGAGTACAAAAAGTTGTTCAAAACGTTAATACTGTTATTGCTAAAGAATTACAAGGAATAGAAGTTACTGACCAAAATACTATTGATTCTATAATGATTAATTTAGACGGTACTAATAATAAACAAAATTTAGGGGCCAATGCAATACTTGCGGTTTCTTTAGCAGCTGCTTATGCTGCAGCTCAAGAAACTGCACAGCCTTTATATCGTTACATAGGAGGAGTTAATGCTAATACTTTACCTATTCCCATGATGAACATTATTAATGGGGGTAGTCATGCTGATAATAGTATGGACTTCCAAGAATTTATGATTATGCCAATAGGAGCTGAAACTTATTCAGATGCTTTGAGAATGGGTGTAGAAGTTTTTCATTGTCTTAAAACAGTATTGTCTAAAGCAGGCTATTCAACTAATGTAGGAGATGAGGGAGGTTTTGCTCCTAACCTTAAATCGAACGAAGAAGCCATACAATTAATAATAAAAGCTATTGAAACAGCTGGCTATAAACCAGGGATAGATGTTTATATAGCACTCGATCCAGCAGCTTCTGAATTTTATATAGAAGAACAAAATGTTTATCACTTGCGTAAAAGCACCGGCGATAAATTAAAACCATCTGAAATGGTTTCATTTTGGAAGGAATGGGTACGTAAATATCCTATAATTTCTATAGAAGATGGAATGGCTGAAGATGATTGGGATGGTTGGCAATTGTTAACGAAAACATTAGGAAATCAAATACAAATTGTAGGGGATGATTTATTTGTTACTAATATTGAAAGATTAGAAAAGGGTATCAATAAAAATATAGCTAATTCAATACTTGTAAAATTAAATCAAATAGGCACTCTAACAGAGACGATTAATACAATTAATATGGCATATCGTAATGGCTATACTGCCATTATTAGTCATCGTTCCGGAGAAACTGAAGATATTTTCATTGCTGAACTTGCTGTAGCTCTTAATACAGGCTTAATTAAAACAGGTTCTCTTTGTAGAGGTGAAAGAATAGCTAAATATAATCAATTACTTAGGATAGAAGAGAGATTAGGAGATAACGCTTATTTTATAGGCAAAAATTTTAAATATGCTAAATAAAATTTTAAATATTTGATTGTGAAATATTTAATAAAAAAAATTAACATTTTTTAACATTTAATTGTAAATTATATAAAAATAATTTACTTTTGCAACATACATTAAAAATTTAATTAATAACCTAAAAAAAAATTATTATGAAAAAATTATGGAATTTAGCTATTGTGCTTTCAGCAATAGTAGTATTAAATGCTTGTGGTCCAAAGAAAAATTCACCAGAGTATGTAGCTGAAACTTTTTTGAAACATATGTATAAGAAAGAATTTGCTGAGGCCAAAAAATTAGGTACAGAAGCTACAGTTGCTTTTCTTGAAAGTAGGGAAAAAGATAGTGCAATGGTTGCTAAGGATGTTAAAATTGAAGATATGAAATGTGTTGTAAATGGTGAAAACGCTATTTGTAATTATAAACTTGATGGCAAAGATGAAACTTTGAATCTTGTAAAGACTAACGATAAATGGTTAGTTGATATGAAGAAAGAACAAAGTATGAATGAAATGATGAATAATATGGGTGAATTACAGGGAGCCCTCCAAGATTCTATTGAAACTTTAGCAACTGAAGCAGAAGGTACTGAAAATAAAGCAAAGAAATAATTTGTTTTTATCATCATTATTTAATAATCGGAATAATAGAAGAAAAAGTTTATTTTTCTTTAGTGTTATTCCGATTATTTTTTTTCCTTTAATTGTTTTTCACCAAGTATATAATTATTCTACTCAAGTAGTTCAATCATCATCAGGATATGTTCTATCGTCAAGAGAAATGTCACTCATAAAAGATGGTGATATTATTTTACGTCATGGTTATGGCTTTGTAAGTGATATGATTGTTGATATTAAAAATGAAAAATATAAAGTGTCGCATTGTGCTATAATTTGTAAGGATTCACTTACAAATGAAATAAATGTTATACATTCTGTTTCTCAAACATTAGCTCCTTTTGATGGTGTACAAATACAGCCATTGAAAGTATTTTTAAATGATTGCCAAAAAAATTCAATAATTATATCAAGATATAAACATACTACTAAAGAAAAACCTTTATGCGAAATAAGTAAAAGGGCAAAATATTATTTAAATAAAAGAGTTCCATTTGATAATAATTTTAATCTTTTCGATAGTACAAAAATATACTGTACAGAACTTATATATTTAGTAATAAAAGATGTATTTGGAGATGATATTTTTAAGTATAAATCAAATAAAAGCACTAATGATATAGATTTTATGGTTTTCACTGATACTACTCATTTTGATGTCATTATTAATCACCATTTAAGAAAAGATAATTAATTTTTAACTTTAGTATTGAGATTGTTTATTATAACTATTATTTTATATAAGGTTTTAAAACTATACCTAAGTTATTTTTACTATCTATAATTATCTTACATTCATTATTTAATCTGATGTGTCGTATTATGTCATCTTCATAGATAGGAGGTATAGAATTAAGATATTTAATGTCGTAATATCCATCATTAATATAAGGATTTATAGCAAAATATCCTACTCTAAAAGAAGTTAAATTATGAAAAAAGTGAGTTCCTTGACTTGGGTCAACACGATAATTTTCTAACCCTGATTCTACAATTAACCTTGCTGCCGATATTTGAGGCCATTTAACCGGTATACCAAGCCATGGGTCAGCAGAGCCCCATCTACCTGGGCCTATGAGAATATAATTTCTTTTTTGTTCAATAAAAGTGTTATTTATTTTTTCAATAATAGAAGCTGTTTCTCTATTTTTAGCAGCATTAAAATTTTCTGGTTTTACATATACAATATCACTTATGCCGTTTATTATACCATTTCCTAATACATTATTAGATAATAATATACAATCTTCTTTTTTGGTTTGTGTTAGATCAACGTTAAGTTTTTCTTTGTTATCGACAATAGGTCTGATTTGTAAGAAGTAAAAAATTTTAGGTTGTCCTTTTGGAGTATCAATGTCAGCAGCGAATTCAATTTCAACATGGTTATTCATTTCTTTTTGAGCTATTTGTAATAGTGTTTTTAGTATTTCAGCTAAAGGGAAGGTATTATAGTTTAAAATATTAGAAAAAGTTATTATTTTTTTACCATTTAAATTAAAACCGT
>DAOTOD010000108.1:0-5407 GCA_035451165.1 Bacteroidales bacterium | reverse complement strand
TGCCTCCCCCGACAGGCACTAATACTTTATTATCGTCGTATGTTTTATTAATAGAATGAATAAAAGGTTTATCACCTGTTATTGTAATTTCTACAAATTCATCTATTTGTACTTTTATATTATTATGCCAAAAAAATTCGCCTAAGCCATTATAATATAATTTTTTCCACCATTTTATTTGTTCCTCAAACATATATTTAGGTTTTATATATATAATAGGCGAACAAGTTACTTTCCAGTAACTTATAAGTTCAATTAAACCTATATGAAAAATAATGTTTTGTATAAAATCTGCTTCTTTTAATTTATTAATATCAACAGCCTTAGTAAAAGGTATATTATATGTGGGTTTAAAAATATATTTATTCGAAATATTAAAAACAAAGTAAAAATCAATACTATTTTTATTTGTATAAATTTCAAAACTATCATAAGAAAACCACGGATATTCTTGCCTTAATTTATCATATAATGCTTGGTTATCTATTACTTTCATAACTATGTAAATGGTATTATTTTTGTTAAATTTTAATTTATATTTGTAAATAAAGCATTTATACAAACTAAAAATATTAATATGCAAAATAACTAATAATATTTTTAAACAATAACAAACACTATTATTAAATTTACAATATACTTAAATTTAAAACTAACTAACTATTCTATAAAAAATATACAATAATAAATAAAATGAGCATGATAAATAAAACAATATATAAAACTCCTCAGCGCGGCAAAATTCTTATATCAGAGCCTTTTTTAAATGATTTTTATTTTAAACGTTCAGTAGTATTACTTGCTGAACACGGCAAAGAGGGATCTTTCGGTCTGATTATAAACAAACCTATTGATATTAATTTAAAAGAAATCATCAAAGAATTTTCTGAATTCAATACAAAAGTTTTTATAGGGGGGCCTGTTCGTACAGATAGTCTTTTTGTTATTCATTCTCTAGGCAAAGAAATACCTAACAGCACTGAAATAATAGAGGGTATATACTGGGGAGGCAATATGGAAGTAATAAGGGAAAAGATTATAAATAAAATTATAACTCCAGATAAAATTAGATTTTACATAGGTTATTCCGGCTGGAGCCCTAATCAACTAGAATATGAATTAAAAGAAAAAGCATGGGTAATCTCTGATGCTAGTAAAGAAGAAATACTAAACAACCATCCTGAAAATCTTTGGAAAGCAATAGTTAAATCTTTAGGGAAAGAATATGCTTTATGGGCAAACTATCCCATTGACCCTATGCTAAACTAAACAATATTTCTGGAAAAACATTTTAAGAAATGAGTTTTTTCATCCTTTCTAAAATAATTTTTCTAGCTTTTATTATATCTGATTGCTTAATTTGAGAATAATCAATATCTAACTTTTCGTAAATAGCCAATTTGCGCATACCCATGTTAGATAAAATAACATCTTTTATTTCATCTTCAACACCAATAATAGCTATGGCTATTGTTTCAACATCTATAGGACCTATAATTTTTCTAATATTAGCTAATGATATATTCAATAGATCCGAAAATTGAATATCTTTAGATTTTATTTTTGTTCTTTGCTTCATAACTCTTTGGGGGTTTTTCTTTTTTTTGTTTTTTTCCATATTATTAATTATTTCATTGTTATTATAACTATTATTATTTAATGGTGGGTATGTATATTTTGTATTTAAAATATTATTCACTCTTAACTCAAAATCAGACAATACATTCATGTAGTTTATAAAAGCTTCATATGGACTCCCATATGGATTAAAGTATTTATGTACATCTCCATCAGAAAACCATTTTGTACACATATAATAAAAATGATCGCTTGTTTGTAGGTAAAGCCAATCTTTCTGTATATCAAGGTCATCACAATTTTTTACCTTATTTTCTAATTCATATAAAGAATCAAAAGCATCTTGCTGGAGCTTATTACCTAACCATGCTGTAATATCTCTTTCTTCATCTGCCCACGAAATAGGATTATTCGCATATATATAACCAACAGGTTGTAGTAATTTTGACAATTCAGACGGCGTTTTAAAAGTATAAGGAGAATTTGAAAATACACATGCTGGTAAATATCTCATAAAATCAAAAATACCAGTTTCTGCCCATTGATGCTCACCAAAAGTTTCATAATCCATAAAAAGATTAACAACCTCTTCATTAGGATCTAAAGCATTAAGCCAATCAACATATTTTTCCGTAGTAAGTGGCCATTGATCCCATTCTCTTTGACTGAAACGGAATGCTATATCATCACTAAGTCTATAATTTTTTAATAAAAGTTTAAGTTTAGGATTAATACAATTAGTATACAAATAACCAGGACTTCTCCAAGCTAAAACTTGTTTAGCTCCTTCTGTTAACATTGTTTCAAAGCCCATATCTGCTACCCAAACTCCTAAAGTATCATAATATATAAGCTCTGTATTTCTAAAAGTTTTTGGATCTTGATTAAAAAGTTCTTTAATTTTGTTTCTGTGCATATTAACTTGTCTTTCAAATTCTTCCTTACTTTTAAGACAAGCTAAAGAATGAGAATATGTTTCACATAAAAACTCAACACAACCTGTTTCTGCAAGTTGTTTAAAACTTTCGAGGACTTCAGGAACATATTTTTCAAATTGTTCTATAGCAACTCCTGATATAGAAAAACTAATCTTAAAACTAGTACCATATTCTTTAATAAGATTAAGAATTAAATTATTAGTTGGTAAATAACATTTTTCAGCTACTCTTTTAATAATATATTTATTCTGAAGATCATCATAATAATGATGATCTTTGCCTATATCAAAAAACCTATACGTCTTTAATCTATTAGGTTGATGAACTTGAAAATAAAAACAAATAGCTTTCATTATGATATTTTTTTCATTTTTATATTTTTTGTAGATAAGGCTAACGCTTTTTCATATACTTCAATAACTTTTCTAGCAGAAGATTTCCACTTTAACCTTTCAACTTCTTTTTTACCTTCTTTTCTAAACATTTCTGATAATGCATTATAATGCAACAAACCATAAATAGAATCAGCCATAGCATCAATATCCCAAAAATCAATCTTAAGTGCATGTTGTAAAATCTCAGCTACTCCACTTTGTTTTGATATAACAACAGGAACACTAGATCTCATAGCTTCAAGAGGCGAAATACCAAAAGGCTCTGATACAGAAGGCATAACGTAAACATCACTAATAGCAAATAATCTATTTACTTCTTCTTCGTTTAAGAAACCTGTAAAATGAAAATTTGAAGAAATACTAAGTTCAGCAACTCTATTAATCATTCTTATAAGCATATCTCCCGAACCTGCCATAACAAATCTAACATTTTTATCAACTTGCAATACTTTATTAGCAGCCTCTACAAAATAATCTGGACCTTTCTGATAAGTAACTCTACCTAAAAAAGTAACAACTTTTTCTGGAAAAGATTTTTCTTCACGATATTTAAAATAAGTTTCATCATACTCAACAGCATTATATACAGTAATTACCTTATCTGGGTTAATTCCATACCTTTCTATTATAATATTACGAGTATAATTACTAACTGCAATAACCATATCAGCTTCTTGCATGCCTTTACGTTCAATGTCATAAACATTTTGGTTAATATTTTCGCCTGAACGGTCAAATTCAGTAGCATGCATATGAACAACTAAAGGCTTACCACTAATTTTTTTAGCAGCTATACCTGCAGGATAAGTAAGCCAGTCGTGTGCATGAATAATATCAAAGTCTGTAGTTTCAGCTATTGATGAGGCTACCAAAGCATATCGAACTACTTCTTTCATTAAATTAGGGCCATATTGGCCACTAAATTCGAATTTTTCTCTAAAAATTGATTCATCAAAATTATGCTTGATAGTTTTAGTTTCAGAATTTATGATTTTTTCAAATGGTTCTATGCCGATATAAGGAACTAAATTAGAAGCTATTTCTATATAAGTAATATTTTTCAAATACTTTTGAGTTATCCGCTTTCTTATATCTATAGAGATATTACTTGCATTAATAAGTTTAACTGTTTCCTGACTTTCATCACCATAAGCTTTAGGAACTACAAAAATAACCTCTACTCCTTGGTGCAATAATCCTTTAGTTAATCCAAAACAAGCTGTACCAAGTCCCCCTGTAATATGTGGAGGAAATTCCCAACCAAACATCAAAACTTTCATTCTAAATATATATATTTAAATAATATTATAACTTTTCATAATAATCTATAAGCCATTTCATTCTTAGCAATTCAGCTACACTCCAGGCTTGCGATAGTGCTCCTTTAGGTTTATGAGGAGGATCACCATCATACAATTCAGGTATAGTACCTATACAATACTCTGTAATAGCAGGTTCAAAATCAGCATATATCTTTTTTATGGCCGATAACCCTGCCTTACCATATACCTTAAGATAAGCTTCGGCATAATGTCCTATTAACCAAGGCCATACAGTACCTTGATGATACGCTAAATCGCGATTATTTTGGTCGCCTTCATAAATTCCTTTATAAGCAGGATCTTTGGGTGATAAAGTTCTCAACCCTCTTGGTGTAAGTAATTCTTGTTTAACCTTCTCAACAACAAGTTGTTTAAGTTTATCATTCAAAGGAGAATATGGCAAAGACACTGCAAAAATCATATTAGGTCTTACTGACCAATCTTTATATTCACCATTAACACAATCAGCTAAATAACCCTTATCTTTTAGCCAAAAGATATTTTTAAAATTAATAAGAACTTTTTCTGCAATAGGTTGCCATTCTGTAATAAAATCATTATCATTAGCCACTTTAGCCATCTCTATACTAAACATGATAGCGTTATACCACAGAGCATTAACTTCAACAGGCATACCCATACGAGGAGTAACAGGTTTTCCATTAACAATAGCATCCATCCAAGTTAGTGCTTTACCTGGCTCACCTGCCCATATCATACCCTCATTAGTCATATGAATATTAAATAAAGTACCATCTCTATAACCTTCAAGGATAAGTTTCATTTTTTTTCCATAATCTTCCCAAATTTTATAATGAGTATCAGTGAAATAAGTATATTGCTGTAGTGCCCAAAAAAACCATAAAGAAGTATCGACACTATTGTATGATACAATTTCATTTTCACCAACATTAGGGAACAAAGGCCCATTTAATTCAGCAAGCATAGTATCAATAACTTGTTTTGCTGTTTTATAATCTTTTATAGTTAATGTTAATCCCGGTAAAGCAATAAAGGTATCCCTTCCCCATCTTCCAAACCATGGAAATCCAGCAATAATTTCAGTTTTTTTAGGTTTACGTACTACGAATTGTTGTGCCGAATTAATAAGATTATTTTCAAAATTATTACGTGGAACTCTTTTTCTCAATTCTTGTTTAAACACTCTTTTTAG
>DAOTOD010000107.1:0-5455 GCA_035451165.1 Bacteroidales bacterium | reverse complement strand
TGGGTTTATGGCATATTAGCTTTTCTTTTACTTGCCATCCAGTTATTTAACTGGGGAGGTGATGTTAAAAAAACTACATGGGCAGAGTTTTATGAAAAAATACTTAAAAAACATGCTGTTGAAAAAATTATTGTTGTAAATAAAGAGAAAGCAGAAATATATTTAAAAGCAAGCGCTCTTAAAGATACTGCTTTTAGAGATGTTAGTACAAAGGGCTTTGGACATACCATAAATACAGGACCTCATTATTATTTTGAAATCGGCTCAGTTGAATCTTTTGAACAAAAAATAGAAAATGCTCAAAAAGAAATATTTATAAAAGATACTACCGGTAAATCACTTGAAGAAAAATTGCAAATAGCTTCACAATATAAAAATATAAATGTTGAATATGTTACTAGAAAAAATTGGGGAGGTGAATTATTGAGCTGGTTATTCCCTATACTTATTTTGATAGGACTATGGTTTTTCTTTATGAGAATGATAGGTAAAAATTCGGCTGGTGGACAAATATTTAATGTAGGTAAGTCAAGAGCTCAACTTTTTGATAAAAATACTAGCCCTAATGTTACTTTTAAAGATGTAGCTGGGCTCGAAGAAGCTAAAGTCGAAATTATTGAAATAGTTGATTTCCTTAAAAATCCTAAAAAATATACAGAATTAGGTGGCAAAATTCCTAAAGGGGCTTTGTTGGTTGGCCCGCCAGGGACAGGAAAAACTTTATTAGCTAAAGCTGTTGCTGGTGAAGCTAAAGTTCCATTTTTTTCTTTATCAGGCTCCGATTTTGTCGAAATGTTTGTTGGAGTTGGTGCTTCAAGAGTTAGAGATTTATTTAAACAAGCTAAAGAAAAAGCTCCTTGTATAGTATTTATTGATGAAATTGATGCAATAGGCCGTGCAAGAGGTAAAAATCCTATTACTGGTGCTAATGATGAAAGAGAAAATACATTGAACCAATTGCTTACTGAGATGGATGGCTTTGCTAGTAACCAAGGTGTTATAATACTTGCTGCAACCAATCGTGCTGATATTTTAGATAGAGCTTTATTACGTGCTGGTAGGTTTGATAGAACAATCCATGTTGAATTGCCCGATATAGAGGAACGAAAGGCTATATTTGAAGTACATCTTCGCCCACTTAAATTAGCTGAAAATGTGGAGCCGTCTTTTTTAGCTAAACAAACTCCAGGTTTCTCAGGTGCTGATATAGCTAATGTATGTAATGAAGCTGCTCTTATAGCAGCACGTAAAAATAAAAAAGTAGTTGAAAAACAAGACTTTCTTGACGCTATAGATAGAATAATAGGTGGACTTGAAAAAAGAAATAAAATAATCTCACCTCACGAAAAAGAAGTTATTGCTTTTCACGAAGCTGGGCATGCTTCAGTAAGTTGGCTACTTAGATATGCGAGCCCATTGATAAAAGTTACTATTGTTCCAAGAGGTAAAGCTCTTGGTGCTGCTTGGTATTTACCAGAAGAAAGACAAATTACTACTTTCGAACAAATGTATGATGAAATGACAGCTTTATTAGGTGGTAGGGCATCGGAAGAAATTAATTTTGGGAAAGTTTCTACAGGCGCTCTTAATGACCTCGAAAGGGTTACTAAACAAGCTTACTCGATGGTAGTTTATTTTGGTCTTAACGAAAAAATAGGTAATATAAGTTATTATGATTCTACAGGCCAGTCAGAATTTTCATTTACAAAACCTTATAGTGAAAAAACAGCTATAATAATTGACGAAGAAATAAGTAAACTTGTAGAAAGTGCTTATAATAGAGCTAAAAATATTTTATCAGAACATAAAAATCAAGTCAGTGAACTAGCCAAAGTCCTTCTTGAAAAAGAAGTTATATTTAGAGAAGATCTTGAAGCAATATTTGGAAAAAGACCTTTTGAAGAGGAAAGTTTAAGTACTAGTAGTACTAATTTTTCAAATAATTACAATTATAAATAATAAAAATTATTTTATTCATCAAAAAAACATTTGATTTATTACCTAAATGGAAGATACAACAACAAAAGAAAAAATTTTAAAAAAAATACGGAATGCTATTATTTATAAATCTGAAAATCCTTTCCCTAATGAAGATTTTGAAAAAAACATTTATAATGAACCTGCTGATGATATCCAAGTAGCCTTTGCTTCGGCTTTTACCAAAGTAGGGGGAAAGTTTATATTTTGTACTGATGAAAAGGAAGCTATGATAAAATTAAAAAGCCTTGTCCAAGAACAAAATTTAACAAATATATGTGCTTTTGATAAAGAAATACAAGAATTTTTAAATATAGCTAATATACCTTATATTAATGATATTAAATTGTTGAAACAGATAAAAGTTGGTATTACTTTTTGTGAATACTTAATCTCAAGATTTGGAAGTATTGTGATTTCTTCAAAATTAAAATCAGGGAGACGTATGCCTGCTTTTTCTGAAACTCATATAGTAATAGCTTTTACATCTCAGATAGTACTTAGTATTAAAGATGCTCTTAATGAGATAATAAAAAAATATGGTAAACAAATGCCTTCTATGATATCTGTTATAACAGGCCCTTCTCGAACAGCAGATATAGAAAAAACCTTGGTTATGGGTGCACATGGCCCTAGAGAATTATATGT
Organism: Bacteroidales bacterium; assembly: GCA_035451165.1. GTDB lineage: Bacteria > Bacteroidota > Bacteroidia > Bacteroidales > JAKIYJ01 > JAKIYJ01. The sequence continues at coordinate 2,830 of DAOTOD010000107.1, read as the reverse complement.
TTTTTTGATAAACGATAGTATATAACAGTAGGCCGGTTTTTTATGAAAACAGATAATTGGATCATGGTTTATTCATCACCTTTTTTATATCAGGTTGAAATGATGAAAATTAAATTAGAAGAAGAAAATATTAATAGTGTTATAATTAATAATAAAGACTCTTCTTATCTTTTTGGAGAAATTGAACTTTATGTAAATTCTATTGATTTTATTAGAGCTAAAGCAATTGTTAGTAAAATTAACAAAAATGACTAATTTTTTACAACGAACTATAACAGGTGCTATTTTCGCAAGTTCAATAATTATCTCAATATTATTGAATAAATGGTTATTTGCTTTATTATTTTTTGTATTTGCTATAATTGGATTAATTGAAATTATAAAATTATCGGGCTTAAAATTTAATAATTTTGAAAAATTTGTAACTATTTTTTGTGGAACAATTGTATATGTGGGTTTAGTATTATTTTTTTATGATATTATAGATAAAAAAGTATTGATATTAATTATGCTTTTAGCTTATATATTTTTGGTGCTACTTATTCTTTTTTTTATTAATAATATCAATAAAATTATGTCGATTGCATTTATACTTTTTGCTATCACTTATATAATAATGCCTTTGGCCCTACTTAATTATTTTGATAAAATACAGTTATTTATAGACTCTCCTAAACATTTGTTTTTGTTCACATTTTTTGCTTTAATTTGGGCAAATGATACAGGCGCATATCTTGTAGGAAAAGCTATTGGTAAACATCAACTTTGTAGTAAAATTTCTCCGGCTAAAACATGGGAAGGATTTATTGGGGCAGCAATTATAACTATTGTTGCTTCAGTAATTATAGGTAATATATATTCTTTTAAAAGTGTTGTTTTTTGGTGCACTTATGGCTTGTTAATAGTGTTTTCAGCTACTGTAGGTGATTTATTTGAATCGTCAATGAAAAGACAAGCAGGTGTTAAAGATTCAGGCAACTTTTTTAAAGGTCATGGAGGTGTGTTAGATCGTCTTGATAGTGTTTTATTTGCTACGCCTATTATATTAATATATTTATATTTTTTTATTTAGCCTTAAAAATAAAAATATCTAAAAATAATCAATTAAGAATGAATTTGCAGGAAATAGTTGTTTAATTGGTTAGCAACTAATAGATTAAGTTGATAATTTTTAATAGAAAAACTATAAACAAACAAAAATAATTATAAAAGTGAGATGTTTTATTAAAATAATAATATAAAGTATAAATAAATATTTGAATATTCTTTATGTATTGAGTGAATTTATTAATTAGTTTCTAATATTTTAAACAATTCATCGAGTTTAGGAGTAAGAATAATTTCGGTTCTACGATTTTTTGCTCGTGCTTCAGGAGTATTACTAGGATCTATAGGTGCATATTCACTTCGACCTGCTGCAGTGAGTCTTTTAGGATCTATTTTACTATTGTTTATTAAGATTTTGATTATAGATGTAGCTCTTTTAACACTTAAATCCCAATTATCTTGAATATCACCACTACCTTTATACGGTATATTATCAGTATGGCCTTCTACCAGTACATTAATATCCGGATTACTTTCAAGTACACTTGCTAATTTTTTCAAAGCCTCTATGCCTTTAGAATCAACATTCCATTTACCACTAGCAAAAAGCAAAGAATTTTCTAAAGAAACATATACTTTACCATTTTTTATATTAACTGTTAACCCTTTATTTTCAAATCCATATAAAGCATTACTTACTTTTGTTTTCAAAGCTTGAACAACAGAATCTTTACGATTTAATATTGATTGTAATTCATTAAGTTTTTCTTCCTTCTTTTTGATTTCATATTGAGAAGCTGTTAATTCATCTTTTAATTGATCAAGACTTATTTTTTTTAGTTCTAATTCTTCTTCAAGTTTTTTCAAAGCAGCTTCTTTTTTTAAAAGTTCCTCTTGTGTAAGTTGCAACTGCCCGGATATCTTTTTTGTTTCTGCTACATTACCTGCTTGTAATTTTTCTAATTGAGCGATAAGTTCTTGGTTAAGTGTATTAATTTTATCATATTGTTTTGACATAACACGTAAAGACGAACCTAATATACTGGTGTCTTTTTCAAGTGCTATTAATCTATTTTTAAGCTCGGTATTTTGAGAGGTCAGTTCTGTAACTTTTACTGAAAGATCTTGATTTTGATTTTTAATATTTTTTAAATCATTTTCACATGTTTCTCTACGTTTTTTTTCTTCTTCAAATTGACGGAAAGGTACGCACGAAGAAGCCAAAGTAGCTATACTAATAAAAATTATAAGAAGTTTAAAGTTTATTTTTTTCATATTTTAATAATTTTTTACAAAAATACATTAGTCTTCAAATTTTTAAAAAATATTTTTCGATAAATTTACATGTTTAATAACTTATTATTTATAGTAAACAAAAATTTTTCTGCTTCTTGTATAGTTTCTTTTTTACCTAAGTCAAACCAAAAGTCATTATTATGAATGTAAGCAGTTATTTTAAGGTAAGTAGCAAGTTTTAAATATAGATCAATAACAGAAAACACTTCTTTATCAGGCATATTCTCAAATATATCAGGACTAATAACTTGTATCCCACTAAAAGCTAACTTTTTAATATTATTAGTTTTATCATTAGAATACTTTACCAAAAAAGAAGACTTTAAGCAAAGTAAGCCAAGCGAAATTTAAGCAACGAACCACTAACAAAAGGTTTTGTGCAATTGGGGCTCGACGTTGAAGCAATCATCAGCAGTGCATATCCAAGCTTTATATTCGGCGGACGGAATTCTGTTGAGCATTAGTAATAACAATGGACATTTTATTA
>DAOTOD010000106.1:0-5457 GCA_035451165.1 Bacteroidales bacterium | reverse complement strand
AAGCTATTGAAATTGTTATAGTTTTTTTAAATACTAGATTTGAAGGAGGAAGACATATACCAAGAATTAATAAAATTCCCATAAGTAATGAGTGAAAATAAGTCTAAAATATATAATAAATTTATTGAAAATTGTGCAAAAAAATCTTTTGATGTAGAACATCGTGAAAGAATTAAATATAACATATCTAGATATGAAAATGCTTTTAATAGTGGAAAAGCTTTATATAATAATATAGAATTAGCTAAACGTCGTGCAGCTATTTGCAAAACTAAAGTATTAAATGAACTAGATAAATATCTTATAGAATTCGAAGCTAATTTTATTACGCGTGGAGGTAAGGTAATATGGGCTAAAGATAGTAAAGATGTTATTAAAGAAGTTCTTTCAATAGCTAGAAAATATGGTGCTAGAAGAATAATCAAATCTAAATCAATGGTTACCGAAGAGGTTGGGATTAACGAAATACTGGAAAAAAATGGAATTGAAACAATAGAAACTGATTTAGGAGAATTTATTGTACAAATAGATAACGATAAACCCTATCATATAGTTACTCCAGCTATGCATAAATCAAAAAAGGACATAGCTTTACTTTTTAATAAAAAATATAATATTGATCCTAACAGTACTCCTGAAGAAATTACTTTATTTGTAAGAAATTTATTAAGAGATAAATTTACTTCAGCCGATATTGGCATTACAGGTTGTAATTTTTTAATAGCTGACATAGGTGGTGTATGTCTAACTGAAAACGAGGGCAATGGATTACTTTCTACTTCTTTTCCTCAGGTTCATATTGTTATAACTGGTATTGAAAAGATATTACCTTCTTTGAAAGATTTAGATTTATTTTGGCCTCTTTTAGCTACTCATGGAACAGGGCAACATTTAACGGTTTATAATTCTATATTTACGGGGCCTAGACAAGAAAATGAAATAGATGGGCCAGTAGAAATGTACGTGATATTATTAGATAATAATAGAACAAATTTATTAGCTCAATTAAAACAAAGAAGAGCACTTTCGTGCATAAGGTGTGGGGCTTGCCTTAATTTTTGTCCTATTTATAAAAATATAGGTGGGCATTCTTATGGTTCCACTTATAGTGGGCCTATAGGAGCTGTTATAACACCATGGTTAAAAGATTTAGATGATTTTCAACACCTTAGCTTTGCTTCTTCTTTGTGTGGCAAATGTATAGAAGTATGTCCTGTAAATATACCTCTTCATAATTTATTGCTCTATAATAGACGTGATATAGTTGCTAACAAACTTTATAATAAACAAGATAAGTTTGTTATGTTTGCATATAAACATATAATGCTAAGAAGGAAATTGATTGAAAAGGTTAATAGTAAATTGAAAAATAGATTTATAAGTAAATTTTTCAATAAATATTGGGGCCCAAGACGTGAATTACCTAAGTTTGCAGAGAAATCATTTAATAAAATGTGGACTGAACAAAGAGAAGTTCGTTAAAATTTATTTATTATTATACATATTCATTGTATTATCAATACCAACTGTAATAAAACTTAATATAGCATCAATGGCTATTTCTATTCGTGGAATTATTATTTTTTTTTCTTCTTCTTCCCATTTGCTTAATACATATTTAACTTGATAACCTCTAGGAAAGTTATTTCCTATGCCAAATCTTAATCTAGAGAATTCATTAGTATTTAATTCGTAAATTATATTACTTAAGCCATTATGTCCTCCATCACTACCTTTTTTTCTTAAACGAATTACACCTAATGGTAAGGCAATATCATCAGCAATTACAAGTAGATTATTGATATAAATATTTTCTTTATTTATCCAATATTTTACAGCTTTACCACTTAAATTCATGTATGTAGATGGCTTTATCAAGATAATTTTTTTACCTTTATAGTTAAAATTTGCGAGAAAACCATATCTATGTAATGAAAAGTTTAATTGAAATTTTAAAGCTAATGCATCAATTATTGTAAAACCTATATTGTGTTTTGTGTCAATATATTCTTCTCCAACATTCCCAAGCCCTACAATAAGATATTTATCCATTAAGAGACAAATTTTTAAAAAATTATTAATAATAAATGCAAAGGTATAAAAAGCAAATAATTTTAATTATTTTACATCTTCTATGAATGTTATGCAGAAAGATAATATTAGTATATTTGTTTTTTTACTTCCAAGATTTGCAGCAGCATACCAATCGTTACAAGCACCTTCTTTGTCACCAGCTTGTAGTTTAGCTATACCTCTTTCGTAATAAGCTTCATTGTCATTGGGAGTAATTTCAATTACTTTGCTAAAATCATTTATTGCATTCAAAAAATCTTCGTTTTTCATTCTTATTTTGCCTAAATTAAACCAAGCATCAGCATAATCAGGTTTAATAGATATAGATTTTAAATAATCTTCTATGGCTTTGTTATAATTTAATAAACCTGCATATGCATTAGCTCTGTCTAAATAATATACATGATTGAGTGAATCAATTTTTATTGCTGTTGATATATCATCAATAGTACCAAGTTGATTTCCTGCTTTACTTTTAGTTACCCCTCTTTCATAATAATATAAGGCATTATTGTTTTCAATATTTATTGCTCTTGTGAAATCAATATTAGCTTCGTTATATTTTTTTAATTCTGATAAGACCTTTGCTCGATAATAATATATTTCAGAATCATTATTATCTGTTTTAATGGCAGTATTTAAATCTAATAAAGCGTCTTTATAGTTTCTTATATAGAAATTACAAATACCTCTTAACTTGTAAGATTGTTTTAGATTATGTTTGTTAGTTATAGCTAAATTTAATTCTTCTATTGCTTTGTTAAAATTATTTTTTCTTATAAAATTTTTTGCTTTTACTATATAATCATAGTTTAAATTATCGTTATAAACGTTAGCTTTTTTTAAGTCATCGTATCCTTCTTTTGTTTTTCCCATTTTTAATCTTACTTTTCCTCTTTTTAAATAATAAGCAATATTATTATTACTTAACATAATAGCTTTAGTATAGTCATTATCAGCTTTTTGTAAGTCATTATTTTCTTCAAAAGCAATGCCTCGTTTAAAGTAAAAGTCAGGAGCTGAGTCATTAATTAAAATAGCTTTAGATAAATCAGCTATGGCTTTATCAAAATGTTTTTTCGACAACATAAAAATAGCTCGATTGTAATAAGTATTTACATTTGTTGGTTCTATTTTAATAGCAAATTCAAAATCTTTTAGTGCTTTATTATCTTCGTTTATAGCAATATAAGATAAGGCTCTGTTAATATAACCATCTGTTATATAAGGATTTATATCTAAACCTCTGGTAATATTGTATATTGCTTGATGGTATTCACCATCTATGTATTGAGCAGCACCTTTTTTTATGTATGCGTCATAATTTTTGTTGTTTATAGCTATTGCTATTGAAAAACTTTTAATTGCATCTTTTATTTTATTATATTTAAGAAAAATATTACCTAGCTCATTCCAGCAAATATCATTTAATGGATTGATTTGTAAAGCTAATTTTATTGATTCTAAAGCTTTTTGATAACTGTTCATATTTAAATAGCATTTGGCTTTGTTTATGTATGCAGCTTCAAGTATATTTTTATCATTACTTATAGTTAATATTTTATTAAAATCTTTTATGGCTTCTTGATAATTGCCTTGTAAAACTTTTATAATTCCTCTATTAAGATAAGCATCAACATATAAACTATCATTTTTAATTGTATTATTTAGAAAAATTAAAGCATTGTTATAATCTTTAAACATAAATTTTGTAAAACTCATATTATAATTTGCAATTGATGAAAAAGGATAAATTTTAAGTACTTTGCTCCATAAAGCTTCATCGTTTTTCCACACTTTTATTTGTAATAATGTAGTTATTAAAAGAAAAATCATATAAGGAATAAAAAACATCAATATTTTTTTTATATGAAGAATTTCAGTTAATTTTATTAAGAAATATGATACTATAAATGATAAACCAATATATGAAATGTAGGTATATCTTTCGGCTACAATAGCTTTAGTTATAGGTATAATCTGTAAAAAAGGAGATAATGTTATTATGAAAAATAAAAAACCAAATAATACAATTTGCTTATATTTTTTTGAATAAAAAATTACTAATATTATTAGTAAAGCAATAAAAGCAGGAGCTATATAGTATTCGATAGGTAAAAAATTATTTTTTATTAGAGGGAATGGGTGTAATGCTGAAAGATTATAAGGAATTATAAATCTACTAATATAGAAGTATATGGTGTATGTAGATATTAAGATTTTTTGAGTTAATGAGTATTGATTTATTATATGAGGTATTTCTATATTGTTATGTTGAGTTTTTATTGCAATAATTCCAAACAACAATGATAATAAGAAGAATGGTATAATTAAACTAATATCTTTCTTGGTAATTTTTTTGTTTAAATAATAAGTTAACAATAAAATTAATATAGGTAATGTAACAGCTGTTGATTTTGATAATAAAGAGCAAATAAATAATAAGAAAGCTATAATTATATTCTTTTTTGAATTATAATTCTGTTTTAAATATTTAGTATAGAAAATTAAGGAAGACAAATAAAACATAGTGTATAATACGTCTTTTCGTTCCGAAAGCCATATAACAGATTCAACATGCATAGGATGAATAGCAAACAATAATGAAGTAATAATAGATATTTTGGTATTTAAAGAAATATATTTTATTAATATAAAAACTAATATAATATTTATTAAATGTAATAATATGTTATTTAAATGATATATTTTAGGATTTAACCCAAATAGTTTGTATTCAATAGCATTTGTTAGAGTTGTAAATGGATGATAATGGTCAGAATATACTGCTGTAAAAATTGTTTTTAAATTTAAATTTTTGATATATGGGTTTTCAGTTATGTAAACATTATCATCCCAATAAGTAAAACTATTATTTATGCCTGTTAAAAATATTATAGTTGTTAATAATACAATTAAAAAGAGGTATATGCTAGTTTTATTTTTGCAAAAAAATGTTTTAATTTTTGTTGTCATATTATATTATGAATTGACATTTGTAAAATTTATATATATTTCATTGTTTTTCAATATTTTTAAGTTGATTACAATATTTAGTTATCGACATATAGGCTTTACTAAAGCCTAAATTATAAGCTTTTGTGAAGTCTTCACAAGCTTCAATATTTTGACCTAATTCAATTAGAGCATTTCCTCTTTCGTAATAAGCTTCACTATCACTAGGAGATAGATCAATAACTTTGGTAAAACAATATATAGCTTCGTCAATTTTTTTAGATTTCAGTTTTATTTTGCCCATATTAAACCATGCGTTTGCAAAGTCAGGCTTTATTTTTATAGCTTTTTCATAATTAATTATAGCTTTTTCTAATTCAAAGATTCTTGTATATGCATTAGCTCTATCTAAGTAGTAATTATAGTTAA
>DAOTOD010000105.1:0-5468 GCA_035451165.1 Bacteroidales bacterium | reverse complement strand
ATAAGAAAATCTTACAATTATTAAACAAAAATATTGTATATTATCTAAATGCAATGCATTGTTATAGATTATTTTATCAACATCATTTTCTAATGACGGCCATTAGAAAAAAATACTATTGACGGATTTGGGTTAATGTAATCTTTCAAATGCTTCAGACAAGTTTGATAACGTTGAAGCGTAACAGGTGCGAAATCTTTCCCGACTAATTTGCTTACCGAGAAATTGTGTTCTTCAAATACTGACACAATAGTCTTTTCATCGGGTTAAATTCCTAAAAAAGCATTTTTTAAACCTTTAGGAATTATTGTACATCCATTATCCCGCATTGCAGATAGATGCTCATTAACCTGATGTCGAATTAGATTGATGTAGTTATTAACCTCTTTGGCTTCTTTGGTGCTGCTTGTTGCTCCGTTTTTTTCGACACTCCACAGAGTTGGGGCAACAGATTTCATAATTGAAAATTCAGCACTCTGCTTATCAACTTTAATCTTTAAGAAAATAGGTGCTTCTCCGTTTTGGTGAAGTTTGGTTCTTTTAATGTAGAATAGTAAAGCTACTCTTGATCTGGTAATCATAATTTCCTCCTTATTTTTAATGGGTTAAAATTATTCAAAACCGTTTCATAAACAAAATGCGAAGTGCTGCAAATCAGTGCAAAAGAATCATTTTGATTGGAGATGAAGCTTGGTTTTTAATGTCCAATTAAAAAACTAATCGGAAGCCGTATTTTTATGCGTTATTTTGCTTTACGCTAAAAAAGAAAAAGTCCCGATTTCATTGAAATGCGAGACTTTGTTTTAGTTTACTATATTGTTTCAGCGGAGAGAGGGGGATTCGAACCCCCGGTCCATCTATCGATGAACAACGGTTTTCGAGACCGCCGCATTCGACCACTCTGCCATCTCTCCATCAAACAAAATAGGCTTGCAAAGGTATAAAAATACAACAATAAATAATATTAAAAAATTATATCTTTGCCTTAAAAATTTAAATAAATCAATAAATATGAGATTGAAAAAGCATAGTGATAGTGTTATTGTTTTATTTATTATTTGCTTTTTTTATTTTAATACAATAAATGCGTTATCACAGACACTGGAAGAACCTGAATTAGTATTTGTTAAGGGAGGAGCTTTTTCATTAGGGCGTGACGATGGAGAAGTAAACGAAAAGCCTTTGCATACAGTTGTTGTGAATGATTTTTATATAGGGAAATATGAAATTACAAATTTGGAATATTGTCAGTTTCTTAATGAACAAGATAATAATAATGTATTAAATTGGATTAATCTTTCAGGTCGTTGGGATGATGATACAACTCAAAAATGTCGTATTATAAATATTGGTAAAAGTTTTGAAGTAGAAAGTGGCTATGAGAATTATCCTGTTACTTTTGTTAATTGGTATGGAGCTGTTGCTTATTGTAAATGGTTATCAGATAAAACTGGTAAAAAATATCGATTGCCAACAGAAGCTGAATGGGAATATGCTGCACGTAGTGGTGGCAAAGATTTACAATTTGTATGGGGCAATGAACCTCCAATAGGAAAATTACCCGGCAATTTTGCTGATGAGACTTTCAGAGGTTATTATCCTTATGTCTCGGTAGCTAAAGGTTATAATGATGGCTATGTGTTTGTTGCACCTGCAGGCTCTTATGAGCCTAACTTTATAGGTGTTTATGATATGGCAGGTAATTTATGGGAATGGTGTAGCGATTGGTACCATGATCAATATGTAGTTAGTGAAAATAACCAAAATCCTGTGGGGCCATTAACAGGCGATAAAAAAGTATGTAGAGGGGGTAGCTGGCTTGATGGGCCTGCTAATCTTAGAGTTGCAAGAAGAGTTGGCATAAGGCCACAAGAATCAAGCTTAAATGTAGGATTTAGAATAGTTAAAGAATTATAATGTAAAAATTGTTAATTTAATTTTAATGAAAAAAAAGTTGAATATATTAATAATAAATGGTCCTAACCTTAATCTTATAGGGCAAAGAGAAACTAGTATTTATGGTAATGTGTCGTTTGATGAATATATAACTTTTTTACGTAATAAATATAATGATATAAACATTGATTATATTCAATCAAATATTGAAGGTGAGATTATTAATGTTATTCAACAAGCTAAAAATAATTATTTTGGAATAATATTAAATGCAGGTGGGTATTCATATACTTCTGTTGCTATAACAGATGCTATTAGGGCTATTAATATTCCTGTTGTAGAAGTTCATATAAGCAATATATACACACGTGAAGATTATCGAAAGAATTCATTGACAGCAACTGCATGCAAAGGTGTTATAATAGGCTTAGGAATGGATGTTTATAGACTAGCTGTTGAACATTTAATTTTTTTGTTTCAACAATAAATAATTACCATAGTTTTAAGTAATTTTATTATAATTTAATATTTTGGGAATATAAAAATATTTTGATGGATATTAGAACTTATATACCAGGTTATAAGAGCTATCTTCAACTTGAAAGGTCATTATCGCTTAACTCTATTGATGCTTACATAAGAGACATAGAAAAGCTTATATTTTTTATTCAATATAAAAAATTATCTTTTAAAGCTGATGAAATAAATAATACTTGTTTAAGAGAATTTTTATTATGGATTTCAGAATTAGGGCTTAGTGCTCAAAGTCAAGCTCGTATAGTTAGTGGTTTAAGGTTGTTTTTTAAATATCTTTTAATAGAAAATATCATTAAAATAAATCCTGCCGAATTAATAGAAGCTCCCAAAACGTATAGAAAGTTGCCATCAGTATTGTCTGTTAATGAGATTAATAGAATAGTTGAAGCCATAGATCTTAGTCTTCCTGAAGGACAAAGAAATAAAGCTATGATAGAAACATTATATGGTTGTGGCTTAAGAGTATCAGAACTTATATCATTAAAGTTATCAGATTTATTTTTTAATGAAGGGTTTATAAGAGTTATAGGTAAAGGGAATAAAGAAAGAATAATTCCTATCGGTAATATTGCTATGAAAGAAATTAATACTTACATAAGTCAAATAAGAATACATTTAAATATATCAAAAGATTCTGAAAATATTGTTTTTCTGAATAGAAGGGGACATAAATTAAGTAGGCAAATGGTTTTTATCATTTTACAAGATTTGGTTAATAAAGCTGGTATAAAAAAGAAAATTAGTCCTCATACATTTCGTCATTCATTTGCTACTCATTTAATTGAAGGAGGAGCAGATTTAAGAGCTGTACAAGAAATGTTAGGACATGAATCTATAACTACTACAGAGATTTATACTCATTTAGATAGGCAATTCTTGCGCGATACTATTATACAATTTCATCCAAGAGCAAGAATTACTTAATATTCTATTTTATTAATTGATAGTTTCCATAATTCAAAAACTTCTTTTGATTCTTCAAGATTTAATGGGATGAATTGTATTTTTCTTTCTAATTTTTCTTTTTTAATTTCCTCATAAATAAAAGAATCATCAAAACCTGCATCGGCAGCATCGTGTCGCGAAGCAGCATAGTATACCTTACTTGGACGTGCCCAGTATATAGCTCCTAAACACATTGGACAAGGTTCACAGCTTGAATATATTTCACAGTCAATAAGTTGAAACGAATTAAGGTTTTTACAAGCCTCTCTTATGGCTACTATTTCAGCGTGTGCTGATGGGTCATTGTTTGCAGTAACACTGTTAACACCTTTACCTATTATATGACCATCTTTTACTACTATAGCTCCAAAAGGCCCGCCATGCCCTGATTTTACATTTTCTATAGCCATACGTATGGCTTCTTTCATAAATTTCTTTTTAGTTTCTTCCATAATTATTTATTTTATTAATGAAAAATTGGTTTAATGAATGTTGTTTATTTATTTAATCCTTGCAATATTTTACATTTGATTTTATATTTGGCTCATAAGGATAACGATCAATAATAGAACGTCCTAATGTTATTTCATCAGTATATTCTATAGTATCACCAATAGCAATTCCTCTAGCAATAGTAGAAATTAAGATATTGTAATCTTTTAATTTTTTATAAAGATAAAAAATTGTTGTATCTCCTTCTATTGTAGCAGGTAATGCCATAATTATTTCTTTAATATTGCCCGAATATGCTTTGTTTAATAAAGTTTGAATATTCAAATCTTCTGGGCCTATGCCTTCAATAGGCGATATAACACCATTAAGTACATGGTATACTCCTTTGTATTGTGATGTTTTTTCAATAGCTGTTACATCTTTGGTATCTTCAACTACACAAATAATGGAATGATCTCTTGAAGTATTTGAGCATATTGAACAAATATCATCATCGGAAATATTATAACAAACCTTGCAATATTTTATTTCTTTGCGCAAGTTTATAATTGAGTTTCCCAAAGCTTCAACTTCTGAAATATCACATTTAAGAATATGTAAGGCTAACCTTAGAGCTGTTCTTCTACCTATACCAGGTAATTTAGCGATTTCATTAACAGCATCTTCAATTAGTTTAGATGGATAAGTTTCTAACATTAATTTTTAACTTTAATTTTTACAAAATAAACTTTTCTAACTTTGCTATTGCAAATTTAACTTAAAATTAATCTTTACAAAAACAAAATGTCCCCTGAATTAATTTTTGTTTGTTTTATAGTTTATTCTTTTTTGTTATTTATAATAGGTAAAATAACATCACGAAGAGCTAATAACGAAAGCTTTTATATAGGTAATAAAGCATCAACTTGGTATGTAGTAGCTTATGGTATGATAGGAGCTTCTATATCAGGTGTTACTTTTGTGTCAGTTCCAGGAGATGTATATAATAGTTCTTTTTCTTATATGCTAGTTGTTGCTGGATATTTGTTTGGATATGCTATTATAGCAAATGTATTAATGCCTCTTTATTATAAACTTAATTTAACTTCTATATATACTTACTTAAAATATAGGTTTGGAATCTTTTCATATAAAACGGGTTCATTATTTTTTATAATATCTAGAATGATTGGAGCTTCTTTTAGAATGTTTTTAGTAATCAATATTTTACAGAATTTTGTTTTTGCTAAATGGAGTATCCCATTTTGTGTTACTACTCTCGTTTTTATAGGGCTTATACTTCTATATACATATAAAGGAGGTATTAAAACTATAATTTGGACAGATACTCTACAAACTACCTTAATGTTGTTATCAATTATTATTACTATTTTTTTAATTGCTAATGAAATGAATATCTCGCTTAATGAATTATTCAATAAAGCTTATAATACACCATATTCAAAATTAATAATTACTGAATGGCAGGATAAAAGATTCTTTTTAAAACAATTTATATCAGGAATTTTTATTACTATTGTTATGACAGGACTTGATCAAGATATGATGCAGAAAAACCTTAGCTGTCGAAATATTAAAGAAGCTAAAAAAAATATGTACTGGATGAGTGCTTCTTTGGTTCCTGTTAATTTATTGTT
>DAOTOD010000104.1:0-5518 GCA_035451165.1 Bacteroidales bacterium | reverse complement strand
AGAATTAAAGATCCGTGGATATTGGGGCATTGTATATCGCACAGAAACATGGACCAAGCCTAAATAAAGATAAAATAAACGCGCTAACATGAAAACACAAACATTGCTGCGCGCAGGCACACTCGTTTTCTTTTTCTGTATGATAGGAGGGTTTGTTGCGTATAAATCCGGATTAATTCAACTTTCAGAAAATAATATTCCTCAGGCACAACAACCTGATTATATCAATACACTAGCAAGCAATACCAAAGGCGTAATTGATACACCACCCGGGCTGCAAACCACACTACCGGAGATTCCTGACAGCGTTTTTAGAATTATGATGTCGTCAAAAACAATGATCATTCTTGATCAGTCATCATTGTTTCCTGATAACGACAATCAATTTCCGGAACATTTTTATCAACATATTTTTTTATTATAGGAGTATTTTTTAACTTTAATTCAATATCTTCAGGAAAGGGCTTACAACCCAAGTTATAAACGTTAAGATGAAATTTAAAAAAACCAATAATTTTTCTATTAGGTTGTTGTTTGATGTAACCTTTTATTTCATCTTTATTTAGTCCTTTTTTATTTATATTAATTTTGTTTTTCTGAAGTAGGTATTCACTTTCTTTGATTAAGGCAGTGGGCTTACACCCGTAAAATATTATATTTAAAAGAATTATATAAAAATATATATTTTTGACACGGTTCAATTGTATTTATTTTTATTAAAAATGTCAATATAATTAATGCAATATTTTTGCTTTTAATTTTGTAATTATTTATAAAATAAGATTTTATATTTAAAGTTTTTTACCGAATGCAAGATCTCCTGCGTCACCTAGGCCTGGAACAATGTATGCTTGAGCAGTTAGTTCATCATCAATAGCTCCTGCCCATATAGTAATAGGTAAAAAAGAAGAAAGATTTTTTTTAGTATATTCTATACCTTCTGTACTAGCTATGATAGTTACGATATGAGTGTGACGTGGTTTACCTAAATTTAATAATTCTTTGTAGGTTAGAACCATCGAAGATCCTGTAGCTAACATAGGGTCAGAGAGTATAAGTGTTTTATTTTCCAGAGTAGGGCTTGAAACATATTCTAAGTGTATATCAAAATCTCCATCTTTATGGTGCTTTCTATATGCTGATACGAAAGCATTTTCAGATTTATCAAAAAAATTAAGCAGCCCTTGATGTAAAGGCAAACCTGCCCTCAATATAGTGCCTAATACAGGATATTCAACTAACATAGGTACTTCTGCAATACCTAAGGGAGTAATAATGTTTTTTTTCTCGTATTCCATTGTTTTGCTTATTTCATAAGCAAAAATTTCTCCCATACGTTCCATGTTTTTTCTAAAACGCATCCTATCTTTTTGTACTTCAATATCCCTAAGTTCACCAATAAATTGATCTACAAGGGTGTTTTGATTTCCTAATACTATGACCATTAAAAATTATTTATATGTGTATTCGGGGTTTAAATTTAGAAAAAACCTTTATAACTTTTGCATAATTGTAAAAAAAAATGTAATTTTTAATTAAATAAGGAATTAATAAAAATTTAAAAAAAATAAAAATATAATAAAAGCAAAAAAATTTTTTCTTAAAAATGAAAAATTATATACTATATCTTATTACAAAAATTATTAACTTCAGATATTTAGAAAATTAAATATTAATTTTCAATAATAAATTTGCATTGCTTAAAAAAATATTCATATCTTTGCAGTCCTTTATTTATTGAAGTAAAAACATTTTTCAAAATGAAACCAGAATTAGTTAGATATATTGAAGAAAAGTATATTCCTAAAAAAGAATTTCCAAAATTTAAAGCAGGAGATACTATAACTGTAAGCTATAAAATAAAAGAAGGTAATAAAGAACGTATTCAGCAATTTACAGGAGTTGTATTACAAATTGCTGGTGAAGGCCATACTGCTACGTTTACTGTCCGTAAAATGTCAGGTAGTATAGGTGTAGAAAGAATTTTCCCTTTTACAAGTCCTTTTATTGAAGATATTACTATTAATAAAAAAGGTGTTGTACGTAGAGCTAGAATATTTTATATTAGGGAATTGACAGGTAAAAAGTCTAGGATTAAAGAAAAAAGAATTTAATATACGCTAAAACATTGTTTTGTATTAAGTCCCCTATTTTTTCTTGTCACACTTGTTGAGAGCATTTTATATTTTTTTAATATATTTCTTAAGTTTTTTCAATGCTCTGGAAATTAATAAAGAAAGATTATAACTCAACTTTTTCGCTAACTACAATAGGTTGGAAACGATTTATAAAAAATAAAGTCTCATTTTCAGCATTACTATTTATTGGTGTTTTGATAATTATATCAATTTTAGGTTATCTTATAGTACCTGACAATACACCTTTTTCTAATAATCAAATACTTGAAATATCAGGTAAAAATCCTGGTTTTAAAGCTAATATATTATTGATAAAAAAAAATATTACTATTTCTAAAAAAAATTTTTTATACAGAATGTTTTTTGGTACAGAATCAGAATACATATATCAACCTTTTTATTCTTATTATTTTTCGGGCGATAGTATTTATATTGAAGAACTTACTGGAGATACTCCCAATAATGGTCCCTTAAAATCATATAATATTGCTGATGTTTCTTATGCTTTAGTTCCTAATTCTGTGAAAAGAATAGGAAGGGTTATAAGTTTTATAGATGTGAATGGTGCTGTGCAAAGTCAGTCTATTGAAGAGTTACAAAATATAGTAAAATCCAAACATATAATTAAAAAGTTTTTTTTATTAGGTACCGATCGTTTTGGTAGAGATATGTTAAGCCGTATTGTTATAGGAGCCAGAATAAGTTTGTCGGTAGGTTTTATATCTGTTTTTATAGCCCTTACGATAGGTATTATTTTAGGTTCTTTATCGGGATATTATGGAGGTAAAATAGATCAGTTAATAGTTTGGCTAATTAATGTTGTTTGGTCCATACCAACTTTTTTATTAGTAATAGCTATTACATTTGCTTTGGGTAAAGGTTTTTGGCAAGTATTTGTGGCAGTTGGGCTAACAATGTGGGTTGATGTAGCTAGAGTTTTACGCGGACAAATAATGGGCATAAAAGAAAAAGAATTTGTAGAAGCAGCAAAAGCTTTAGGATATAAGAACAATCGAATCATCATAAAACATATTTTACCTAATACTATAGGACCTATATTTGTCATTGCCGCATCAAATTTTGCTTCAGCGATTTTGATGGAAGCGGGATTAAGCTTTTTAGGTATAGGAGTGCAACCGCCAATGCCTTCGTGGGGCACTATGATAAGAGACCATTCAGCTTATATCATATTAGGTTCACCATGGTTAGCTATAATTCCTGGTTTTGCTATAATGCTTACTGTATTGGCTTTTATGCTAATAGGGAATGGATTAAGAGATGCAATGGATGTTAAAATAAACTATACTTCATAAATTGATTTAATTAAGTTAAAAATGCATATCTTTGCCAAAAACAGTTTAAAATAAGTAAATATTTTTTTAACATTTTTAATGTAATTTTATGAATATTGTAAGAACTGATAAAGATGAATTAACAGCAACTATTACTATTAATTTAGAAGTTAATGATTATGCTGAAAAAGTAGAACAAGAATTAAAAAAAATAAGAAAAAAAGCTTCTATTCCAGGCTTTAGGGTAGGTAAAGTGCCCATGAACATTATAAAAAAAATGTATGGCAAAACAACAAAAATTGAAGAAGTTAATTCTATACTTGCCGATGCTATAAAAAATTATGTTGATGAAAATAAATTAAATTTGCTGTTAAGTCCCCTAGTTAATCTTGAAGAAAATAAAAATATAGATTGGGATAATGATGTTAATATTTCTTTTAATTTTTTGATAGGCCTTACACCTGAGTTTGAGATAAATTTTTCAGCTCTCCCTGAAATTATTAAGTATAAAATTAAAGTTGATGATGAAATTATTCTTGATACAATAAATTCATTGCGTAAAAAATATGGCAAGTTGGTTAAAACAGATGTTTCTGAGGAGGCAGATATAATTAATGCTAATATTGAAGAAATTATACAAGATGAAAAATCAGGGAAAGATGTAATTAAAGAACATGTAGAGTTTTCTCCTCAGCAGATTAAAAACAAAGATTTATTTATTGGGAAAAAAATTGATGATGAAATTATTTTTACACTTTCACAAATAGATGATAATTACCAAAAAGCTGCAGCGATTTTAAATATTCCTTTAAAACAACTTAAAAACGTAGATGCTTCTTTTAAAGCAAAAATAACTTCTATAAATAAAATTGAACCTGCTGAAGTTAATGAAGAATTCTTTAAGCGAGTTTATTATGATAAAAATATTAATAATGAAGAAGAATTTAAAAAAATAATTAAAGAAGAAATTGCTAAAAGGTATGAAAAAGAAAGCTTAAAATTATTTAAAATTCAGGTAATGGAAATGTTAAAAAATGAAATAAAATTTGAATTACCTGAATATTTTATAAAAATGTGGCTTAAAGATAAAGAAAATATACAAGATGCAAACGACGAAAAAATTGAAAAAGAATATGAATATTATAAAAACTTTTTTAAAAGTAATATTATCAAAAATAAAATAGTTGCTCAGTACAACCTCGATGTTAGTCGTGATGATATTAAAGATTATGTTACAAAATATTTTATACAATCGTATAATTTAATTACTGATGAACAAAATCAAAAATTAGATGGTATTGTTGAAACTATTCTTGCAAATGAAGAAGAAAGTAACAAAATAAAAGAACAATTAATTGAAGATAAACTAATAGATTTGTTTTTAACATCATTAAATATAGTAGAAAAAGAAATAGACTATAAAGATTTTATTAATATTGTTAATAACTTATTAAATATAAAAGATTATGAGTAGTAATGAATTTGAAAAATATGCTGTAAAACATTGTGGAATTAATAGTATGACTCTTCATAAATATGTTTCGAAAGTTAATAGTATTTCGCCTTATATTATCGAAGAGCGTCAATTAAATGCTGTGTCGCTTGATGTATTCTCCCGCCTTATGATGGATCGAATAATATTTTTGGGCACAGAAATTTATGACGAAGTTGCTAATATAATTCAAGCTCAATTACTTTTTTTGGAATCGGTAGATCGTAAAAAAGATATTCAAATATATCTTAATACTCCTGGAGGGTCAATATATGCTGGGTTGGGAATATATGATACAATGCAATATATTCAGCCTGATGTTGCTACGATTTGTACAGGTATAGCTGCTTCAATGGGAGCTGTGATATTATGTGCAGGACAGCAAGGTAAAAGATCTGCATTGAAACATTCAAGGGTAATGATACATCAACCTATGGGTAGTGTGCAAGGACAAGCTTCTGAAATAGAAATTACTGCTCGTGAAATTCAAAAATTAAAAAATGAATTGTACGAAATTATTGCTTATCACACCAAACAACCTTTCGAAAAGGTATGGAAAGATGCTGACCGTGATTACTGGATGATTGCTAGTGAAG
>DAOTOD010000103.1:0-5529 GCA_035451165.1 Bacteroidales bacterium | reverse complement strand
TGTTTTTATAAAAAAATTAAGTGGACAGCAATTTATAGCGGCTTTTTGTGCTGTTTTTTTTGGAATACATCCAATGCATGTTGAATCTGTAGCTTGGATTTCTGAAAGGAAGGATGTGCTTTATACTTTTTTCTTTTTGATATCGTTAATAAATTACCAAAAATATTTGCAGGCACAACAGCAAAATAAAAAGAAATTTTTATTTTATTCCTATTCCCTTTTATGTTTTATTTTAAGTTTATTATCTAAATCTGCTGCTGTGAGTTTACCTTTAGTGCTTTTGTTAATTGATTATTTTAATCGTAGACAATTCATTATAAAAAATCTTATAGACAAAATTCCTTATTTTCTATTATCTTTAGTATTTGGTATTATAGCTATTGCTTCACAGAAAGAAACAGGTGCAATACAAAATCTTAAACCAATATATTCAGTAATTGATAGGTTTTTTATTGTTAGTTATGCTTTTGTTACATACATATACAAACTTTTTATACCTATTAATTTATCAGCTATGTATTCGTATCCGTATTTACATAATGGTAAATTACCCTTAGAGTATTATCTTTCTGGAATTATAGCGGTAATAATAATTACTTTGTTTGTAGTTTTTTTAAGAAAAAAAAGAAGTGCAATTTTTGGTTTTTTATTTTTTATTGCTACTATAATTTTAGTTTTACAAATAATTCCGGTGGGAGGTGCAGTGTTAGCTGAAAGATATACTTATGTGCCTTATATAGGGCTATTTTTTATTATAGGAACAGAATTTTATAATTTCACAAAAAAGCAAAAACCAGTTTTATTTAATTTTTTCTTATTTTTAGGTATTGTAGTTATATTAATTTTTTCATTTTTAACTTATGATAGAATTAAAGCATGGAAAAATGGAGAAACTTTATTTACAGATGTCATAAAGAAAAATCCAAATTTGCCATTTGCATACGGGAATAGAGCTTTTTATTATAAAGAAAATAAAATGTGGGGTAAAGCTATAAACGATTATAATATAGCTATAAAGTTAAATCCCGATGAAAAGGGTATTTTTGCTAATAGAGGAGCTGCATTGTATCAAATAGGTAAAATAAAAGAAGCTGCTGAAGATTTTGAACAAGCACTGAAAAGGGAACCTGATGATCCCGATGTATTGTTAAGTATGGCTAATACATATAGTTCATTAAAAGACTACAGCAAAGCAATTCCATATTATAATAAATATTTGAAAATAAAAACAAATAATCCCAAAGCATGGTTATGGAGAGCTGTAGCTTATTATTATGAAAATAAATTTGATAGTACAATTATGGATGCCGATAATTGTTTGAGATTAAATCCTAATGATGATGAGGGCTATTATTGGAAAGCTTTAGCTTTAAATAAAAAAGGCAATTATGACTCAGCAATAATGTTATTAGATAAATCTATAAGCTTAAATCCTAAAAGAGGAGAGGTATATTCATGGCGAGGTTTAACAAAGCAAAACAAAGGACTTTATAAAGAATCAATATCCGATTTTGATCTTGCTATTAAATATAGTCCTAACGATGCTGCAGCTTATTTAAATAGAAGTGTTGCATATTATAACATAAAAAATTATGACGCTGCACTTAAAGATGCTGAAATAGCAATTAAATTAGGCCAAAATGTTAATCCTGAATACTATAAAATATTAAAAAACATTAACAGGAAATAAGTAATAAATAACAAAAATTATGTTAAAATATGTTAAAAAATAAAAAAATTGTTGTTGTAATGCCTGCTTACAACGCTGAAAAAACCTTACGTGAAACGTACAATGAAATACCATTTGATATAGTCGATGAACTTGTAGTTGTTGACGATGCCAGTCAAGATAAAACAGTAGAAGTAGCACATAGTCTTGGAATAAAACATATTATTAAGCACGAAAAAAACAAAGGCTATGGAGGTAATCAAAAAACATGTTATGATACTGCACTTAAGCTCGGTGCAGATATAATTATTATGGTTCATCCTGATTATCAGTATACTCCTAAACTAATACTAGCTATGTCTAGTATAATAGCAAACGACTTGTATCATGTTGTATTAGGTTCTAGAATTTTAGGTAAAGGGGCTTTAAAGGGAGGAATGCCTTTTTACAAATATTTTTTTAATAGATTTCTTACTTTAACTCAAAATATAATAATAGGGCAAAAATTATCGGAATATCATACTGGTTATAGAGCTTTTTCAAGAAAAATACTTGAAACTATTAATTATCATGCTAATTCTGATGATTTTATTTTTGATAATCAAATGCTTACACAAATTTTTATGGCCGGCTTTGAAATTGCTGAAATGACATGCCCTACAAAATACTTTAAAGAAGGGTCATCAATAAATTTCAAAAGAAGTGTTATATATGGTTTAGGAGTATTGAAAACTTCTTTTGCATATAGGCTTCATAAATGGGGAATAGTAAAATGCAAAATTTATATGAAGTAATGGGAAATGTCAAAATATGTACATATTGTAATTCTCAAAATAGTAGACTGTTATTTTTTACAAAGTCTATTTATGATGATATATTTGAAATAAGGCATTGCCAAGTTTGTAATGCGTATTTTTTAGCCCCTAAACCTACAGATGAGATTTTAAAAAAAGCATACGATGAGTCATATTATGGTCAGGAAGAAGAAAAATTTGGAGTAACTTATATTGAAAAAGCAATAGATTTTTTTAGAAAAAAGAGAGCTAAATATGTTAGTAAATTCTTAAAAGAAGGAGCAACAGTATTAGATATAGGCTGTGGGAATGGCCGCTTTTTAGGTTTTTTGTTAAAATATGGCAATTATAATATTTTTGGTATAGAACCAGGCGAAAATTCTGCAAAAAGAGCAATAAGAGTCAACAAATTAATACTTAAAAAAGGCTATCTCGAAAAAAATGATTTTTCTCCTGCTTTTTTTGATGCTATTACTATGTTCCACGTATTTGAACATTTAATTAATCCAGCAGAGATTATTGATATAATAGCAAATGTAATTAAACCTAATGGAATATTAGTTATATCTTTCCCTAATATTAATTCTTGGCAAGCAAAATTATTTAAAGGCAAATGGTTACACCTTGACCCACCTCGTCATTTATTATTTTTTAAACCAGACGATTTTATAAATATTATGAAAATAAAAGGTTTTGAAAATATAAGAACTAAATATGCTTGCATTGAACAAAATCCTTTTGCCGCTATTCAAAGTATTCTTAATTTGTTTTGTAAAAAAAGAGAATTGTTATTTGAAAGTTTAAAAAAAAATAATAAATATTTAGTTAATATACCTTATCTTATAATTGTGATACAAAAGTTATTTTTCTTGATATCATTCCCTATATTTATATTTACTGATATAATTGCATCTTTTTTTAAAAATAGTGCTACAGTTACTTTTATTTTCAAAAAAGTAAATTAATAATAAAAAATTGAAGTTATAATTCATAAATGTGTTAATGGAATAATAGTAACCATATTTATATTTATGATGAAAATAGAATAAAAAATTATAGTACAAATATTCTAATGTTTTAAACATCTTATATTAACTGAAAATACTTCATTTCATTATATATTTGTGTATAAATTAATTTTTACATAAGTTTGTGATAAATTTGATGAAGTGAATTCAATAACTAACATAATTGTAATTATTACAATTACTTTTTCTATAATATCCTTTTATAATCAGAATTTATTTTCAAAGATGTTATTTAGTCCTTATTTGGTATCCCAATCAAAACAATATTATCGTTTTTTTACTTATGGTTTAATACATGCAGACTGGTTACATTTATTAATTAATATGTTTGTGCTAAATTCTTTTGGTAAAATAGTTGAACATGATTTTGAAATGTTTTTTTTTAATGGGAAGTTTTATTATATAATACTTTATGTATGTGGGACAATTGTAGCTGTTGTGCCTTCTTATTTTAAATATAAAGCAAATCATTATTATAATGCAGTAGGAGCTTCAGGTGCTGTATCGGCTGTTATTTTTTCGAGTATAATTATTCATCCATTTGATAGTGGTATTATGATTTTTCCTTTACCTTTGACTATACCTGCTATAATATTTGGGATATTATATTTAATATATTCGGTATATATGGACAAAAAAGGGCAAGATAATGTAGGCCATAATGCTCACTTTTGGGGAGCTATATTTGGAATCTTATATACTATAATGCTTAAACCTTCGTTGGTATTACGATTTATTAAACAATTTTTATTATTTTTTTCTACATTTATATAAAATGTCTTATAATATGATTGATAACAATAATTTAATGAAACCTGATTACTTATTCGAGATAAGCTGGGAAGTATGTAATAAAGTTGGAGGAATTTATACAGTTATTTCTACTAAAGTGCCTACAGTTACTGCTGAGTATAATGCTAATTATATATTAATAGGCCCTGATTTATTAACAGAAAATAATGAGCACCCTGAATTTATTGAGGATAAGGGTTTGTTCCATATATGGCGCGAAAAAGCATTGTCTGAAAATATAAAGATTAGAATAGGTAGATGGAATATTACTGGTAATCCAGTAGTATTTCTTGTTGATTTTACTCAATATTTTGCAGAAAAAAATAATATATTAGCTACTTTCTGGGAAAAATTTGGCTTAGACTCTTTACATGGACAGTGGGATTATATTGAACCTGCTTTATTTGGCTATGCGGCTGCTATCGCTATAGAAAGTTTTTATAATTTTTATGCTTCAGGGCAAGATAAAATTATAGCTCATTTCCATGAATGGATGACAGGTACAGGGATTCTATATTTAAAATGGAAAGTCCCTCAAATTGGTTGCGCCTTTACTACTCATGCAACTGTTTTAGGAAGATCTATTGCAGGTAACCAATTGCCATTATACAATAACTTAAATAATTATCAACCAGATCAATCTGCTAAGGATTTTAAAGTTGAATCTAAATTTTCGTTAGAAAGATTATCCGCTAAGGAATCTGATAGCTTCTCTACGGTTAGTGAAATAACAGCTTATGAATGTGCTTATTTTTTGGGAAGAAAACCTGATGTGATAACCCCCAATGGCTTTGATGATGCATTTGTACCCCCAACTTCCTTATTTACAACTAAAAGAGAGATAGCACGTAATAAAATTTTAAATGTAGCTGAAACTTTATCAGGTTCTAAACTGGACGATAAAAATACCCTTATAGTAGCTACAAGTGGACGATATGAGTTTAGAAATAAAGGTATTGACCTTTTTATAGAAGCGTTGGGTGATTTAAATAAAAAAAATGAATTGCCAGGTAATGTATTAGCTTTGATATTAGTACCAGCAGGCCATACAGGCCCAAGAAAGGAACTTACAGAAAAAAATAATAATGGAATTGTTAATAGCTCAACAAATAATATTTTAACTCACTACCTTCATGATGAAGAACATGACCCTGTGCTTGAATTATTCCGTAAAAATAACTTGATGAATAAAGCTGCTGATAAAGTGAAAGTGATTTTTGTACCTTGTTATTTAAACGGACATGAT
>DAOTOD010000102.1:0-5591 GCA_035451165.1 Bacteroidales bacterium | reverse complement strand
AGATAGTTATACGGAAGATGTTAACACACAAGTTTTAAGGCGTTATTATATGTTTACATTAACCTATACAATAAAAAATTTCAAAAAAGGTAATTTTGATAATATTGAGCAACCAAATATTCCGAAAAGCCTGCCATTACCTCCACCAAGTGGTGGGGGGCATTTTCACTTGCCACCACCTACTTTTTAAAAAGATAAAATGTTAAAATTTATTTAATTAACCTTTGAATTAAGCTAAATGTTATTTTAAACATGCTTGTAGTTTCAGCTAAATTATTTATTTTCAATGTTTTACAAAAAATATTGCAAAAAATGTGAGGATATAAATTATTTTAAGAAGTATTAATATAAGTCATCATCTTCATCATTATTACGATTATTTTTATTATTATCAAAAAAATATTCTGTGCTATTTATCAATTTATTCTTTTCGTAATAATATACTATTATAGTAGCTGTGTCATTCAAAAAATTTATTTTACCTATTTCAATTCTATGTATATTAAGGCCTGTACGTTCTTTTAAATCTGTTATTAATTCATTATGTTTATCAGGTTTTATAAGATGTATTTTATCATAAGTAATTTGTTTACTTGCTTCGTGCTTAAACAGCCATAATTTTTCAAGCCCATAAGTTATAAAGATTATAGCAAAGTTTGTAAAAAGTAGCTCGGCATAACTGATTTTTTTACCAGCTAATGAGTTTATGACAGAAATACCTATTACAAGAAATAAATAGGTCATTTCTCTTATAGGTATTTGGCTGGTTCTGTATCTTAATATACCAAATATAGCAAATAAACCAAGTGCAAAACCTATTTGTAATTTAACATTACTAAGTAAAAAACAAATAAAAAATACAATTAATGATATTAATATGTATGTAAACAAATAATCCTTTCTTCTTGTGGTTGAATAATATAACCATCTGACTATTAATAAATTAATGATTAAATTAAAAATAAATCTTATTATTAGTTCATACAAATCAGGTAGATTAATGAGACTTATGCCATATAATTTTAATTCTTCAATTGTTGTATAATCCATAATAATTTTGTAATTTATTAATTAATAAAATAGTTTTTTTAAAAGAGTTATATTTTGAAGTTTGTTGAGTAAATATCATTCCCATACAGTATTTACTAAAGGAAGTTGGCCTTATTTGATATTCTTTTAAGATATTTGATAATAATGAATTAATTTTACTCTTATCTCTTTTAATTTCAGTTATTACTATATTGTTAAGGCTATAATTGATATTATTATAATAAAATTTTAAATCAAAATCTATGGTTATTCTTTCGTTGAAATTTTTTTCGACAAGGAAAATTCTTTTGAAAGAATTGTTTACGGTAGGTTTGAGTTCATTAATTTTAAAAGGAGAGTACGTTTCTATAAAATTATTTAGTTTCGCACTTAACGTGGGACTGTCTATAGGTCTTCTTTTTTTACTAGTTATGTAACCTTTTATTTTATTTTTTACTTCTACATAAAAAGTATTTGTATCGACATATTCGCGTATTCTTATTTTTAATCGGTTAGGTTTTTTATTATGATGATCGTAATACATTAACAGGTTATTAGTGTCATAATAATAAGTTTGATAAGTTAAAAGTTTTGTATTATTAGCTTGTAATATAAAATAATTTTCTTTTACTTTATTTAATAATTGTGGTAGTAAAACTATATTAAATATGTATTTTTTATCAATTCTATCTAATAGTATAATTTTTTTAATATCATTAAGCGATATTTCTTTAAAATTATTGAGATTAACATTAATGTTTGAATAATACATAAATTAATAAATGTTATACAAAAATAATAATAGTTTAAATGAAATAAGCAGTAATATTTATAATAATAATTTATTGTTAATTAGTTTGCCTTGAGAGTTGTATTAAAAAATTTTAATAGATGATAGCAATATTATTTTTTTTAACTTTGCAAAAAAATATTAAAATAAATTGATTGTTAGTGAAATAATTGAAGTAAAAAAGCTACTTTCTCTTTCGCGTCGTATTGCTATACTTTCGCACGAAAATCCTGATGGTGATGCTGTAGGGGCTTCATTATCATTACAAAACATATTAGTTCAAAAAGGACATAAAGTTGATGTGTTATTGCCTAACCTGTACCCTTCTTTTCTTGCTTGGATGCCGGGAAGTAAAAATATAATTATTTATGATCACCAACCAAAAGAATGGAATAAATTATTTGAATCAGCCGAGATCATATTTTGCTTAGATTTTAATGACCCATCACGTATAAATCATTTAGCAGAAAAACTTTCTAATAGTAAAGCTAAAAAAATCCTTATTGACCATCATTTGGATCCTGAAGTTTTTTGTGATTATTCTTTTTCTCAAAGCGAAACTTCTTCTACTTGTGAATTAGTTTTTGATTTTATACAGATGATAGAAGCTTCGAACTTGATAAATAAAGATATAGCTGAGTGTCTTTATGTAGGAATAATGACAGATACTGGTTCGTTTAGTTATTCTTGTAATTATGTAAAAACATATCTTATTGTAGCTGAATTAATGAAGTTTGGTATTAATGTAGAAAGGATTCACAGACTAGTATATGATACCTATTCAGAATTAAGAATGCGTTTACTTGGTTTTTCGTTAAGTGAAAGATTAAAAGTACTTCACGAATATCATACTGCATATATTTATTTAACAATGGAAGATTTAAAACGCTTTAATCATCAAATAGGTGATACTGAAGGTATTGTTAACTTTGCTCTTTCTATTTCAGGTATTTCATTTGCAGCTTTATTTATAGAAAAACCTAGTTTTGTGAAAATATCTTTCAGGAGTAAAGGTACTTTTCCCGTTAATAAGGTAGCTAATCGTTATTTTAATGGAGGAGGCCATAGAAATGCGGCCGGAGGCTCTTATTATAACTCTATGAAAGCCACTTTAGATTATTTCGAAAGTATTTTGCCAGAATATAAAGAGGAATTAGCTATAAATAATTAATAATGAAAAATATTAGTTTATATGTAACGTTTTTTTTAATATGTATATTACTAATTTCATGTAACAACAATAAAAACGAGTTGTCTCAACAAAAAAATAAAGATAAATTTGATTTAAAAAGTTCATTAGAAAATGCAAATAAATACCTTAATAAGGTAGAAGAAATAGAAATTAATGATTATATAAAGAGATATGATTGGCAAATGAATGAAACTCCCACAGGATTACGTTATATGATATACTACAAAAGCAAAAGTAATATAAAACCTGAAAAAGGTAGTATAGTTAAAATAAACTATACTTTGAGTTTGATAAATGGTGTTGTATGTTATACTTCTGATTCTACAGGGCCTAAAACTTTTGAGTTAGGGAAAGCACAAGTCGAAAGAGGGCTAGAAGAAGGAATAAAATTTCTTAATGTAGGCGATAAAGCTAAGTTAATTATACCATCTTATCTTGCCTATGGATTACCTGGTGATTTAAATAAAATTCCTAAACGAGCTACTTTAATATATGATGTAGAATTATTAGAAGTTAAAAAAACTAAAAATATAAGCAAACATTAAATAAAATTTATTATTCACTATTAAAATTCAAAAAAATGAAAAAAAACAACAAATTCAAATTAGTCTTTATAGCTTTAATTGCTATTACAATGACTATGAGTGCAACAGGATGTAAAAAATCAAAGTATAAGGGTTATAAACAAACAGAATCAGGCCTTTATTACAAGTTTTATGTTAAAGCCGAAAATGGTGAAAAACCGGAACTAGGAGACATTCTTACTGTAAATATGAAATATAAAAATGAGAAAGATTCTATACTTTTTAATAGTAAAGAATTTGAAGCAATATATGGTCAACCATGGCGTTTTTCATTGCGTGAACCTCAATTTAAAGGCGATATATACGAAGGCCTTGCTATGATGTCAGTAGGTGATTCTGCGTCTTTTATTGTGCCAGTCGATTCAATATTAAAATATAACCCTAATAATACAGGCCTTGATAGTAGTACTATGATATTTTTTGATGTTAAATTAGTTGCTATTCAGAAAAAAGCAGAATTTGAAAAAGAACAAAAAATACAAATGGCAAAACATCAGGCTTTAATGGATTCACTTAAAAATAGAGAAGAAGTGGATATACAAAAGTACATAACAGATAATAAAATTAAAGTTAAACCAACAGAATCAGGATTATATTATATAGAATTAAAAAAAGGGACAGGACCTCAGCCTATAAATGGACAATCTGTTAAGGTTCATTATAAAGGTACTTTTTTAGATGGTAGTGTTTTTGATTCATCCGAAGGTAAAGAACCAATAGAATTTAAATTAGGTGATGGTAATGTTATACCTGGGTGGGAAGAAGGTATTATGAAAATGAGAGCAGGAGGTAAAGCTAAATTTATAATACCTTCGAAACTTGCTTATGGAGAAAATGGGGTAGGACCTATACCTCCTTATTCTCCACTTGTTTTTGAAGTTGAATTACTTAATATTAAGTAGTTATAACTTTAAGTTAAGTTATTTCTATAAACTGTTATATTGTTTTGAAAGCATTTCAGTGATCATTGCTGAAATGCTTTTTTGTTTAGTAAAATATAAATTAAGAATATTTTTATTATGAATAATAATTGTCTTGTAATAAGCAGAACAGCTTAAAAGTAAAATATTAAATATACATCTTTTATATTAAACTTATAAATTATCGTTTGTGTATTGTTTTATTTACATTTATGAATTATTAATAAATTAATAAAAGTATAAATATTCATTAATTACGTTTCACAATCAATTATAGTTTTTTCAAAATAAGTAGAAATCATTTTTCCACTTAATAAAGCCATTATTATTTATGAATTTTGATTGTAAAATATTAACATTTAAAAAAACATAAAAGTAGGGATAAACATCTTTACAAAAATAAATTAACATTTGTAATGAGTAATTTTAAAGTTACAATTCTAATCAAATTACAAACATAAATAATATTTACAATATTAAATTAAAAACGTATAATTTATTGTTTTTCAATATAATAACTATTTAAATCATTTTTGTAAACTAATTACTAATGTAAAAAATTATAGTTTACAATATAATACTTTAAAGTAAATATAATCATATGAAATTAATAAATATATAAATAATAATTAATTTATTAATAATCAAATAATTAAATAATTTATTTAAAGTATTTATTTAAAGTTATAACATAATATTTTACAATCATAAATTAATATAAAGAGCAAGATTATAATTTATTATTAATCAATAAAATAATTATTATTATTTAAAATAAAATATTATTGTTTACAAAAATATATTTAATTTACAAATAAAAATTTTAAATATTTACATAAAAAAATGTAATATTTTGTATATTTGTAACTTATAATAAGCAATAATTATAAATTTGTGAATTATGATAGAGAGACTTCTTCTTATTCTTAAAATGAAAAATATCAGTGCTTCAAAATTTGCAGACGAAATAGGTGTACAACGCTCAAGTATTTCTCATATACTTTCGGGGCGTAATAATCCGAGTTTAGATGTAGTTCAAAAAATATTAAAAAGATTTCCTGATATTAATCCTGAAT
>DAOTOD010000101.1:0-5607 GCA_035451165.1 Bacteroidales bacterium | reverse complement strand
TGAATATTTTTTTGTTCTGTTAAAACTAATGTAGGTGTTGAACTATCAAACAAATTTAAATTATGTGGTAATTTTAACACTCTATCTATAACTATTCTCAAGGGATTTTTACCAGGTACTTCTCTAACAGTAAGCTTAGGATTATCATTTATAGCAGTATTAGTACCTACCATTATAGCTTGCTCTTCTGCCCTCCATTTATGAACAACTTTCTTAAAAAAATCACCTGTTATCCATGTAGGGCCTTTTAGTTTTTCATTTGAGTTTCTTTCTTTATCTATAAACCCATCAAGCGATTGTGCCCATTTTAAAATTATATAAGGCCTCTTTTGTTCACAAAAAGTAAAAAAACGTTTATTAAGTTCTTTCCCATCCTGTTTTAAAACTCCAACTATAACACTTATACCTGCAGCTCTTAACTTATTTATTCCTTTACCTGCAACTTTTTCGAAAGGGTCAACATTAGATATTACTACTTTAGGTATTTGAGAAGAAATAATTAAATCAGTACAAGGGGGTGTTTTACCATAATGAGCACACGGTTCTAAATTCACATATAACACTGCTGTTTTAAGTAAATCTTTATCAATAACTGAATTAATTGCATTAACTTCGGCATGATATCCCCCATATTCCTGATGATAACCTTCTCCTATTATCTTATTGCCATTAACTATAACACATCCTACCATAGGGTTAGGTGCTACTTTACCCATTCCTAATCTTGCTAAATCAAAACATCTTCTTATATATAAAGCATCTTCCATAATGTTTCAAATTTACATTTTTTTCTTATTTTCGACGAATTATATTAAAAAAATATATAAATATGAAAATGAGAAGTAATAAAATCATTGATATAGTATCATTTATGAAAAAAGAACTCTCAGAAATTTATAATGAACAAGAAACTATAAGCCTTATAACAAATTTATTTCAAGAATATACAGGATTATCGAAAGCTGATTTAATAATATATGCTGAAAAAGGGATTAATGAATCTGCACTTATCAAATTAAATGATGCAATAAA
The DNA here is from genome assembly GCA_035451165.1 of Bacteroidales bacterium. Taxonomy (GTDB): domain Bacteria; phylum Bacteroidota; class Bacteroidia; order Bacteroidales; family JAKIYJ01; genus JAKIYJ01. The sequence goes on along the minus strand of DAOTOD010000101.1, from coordinate 4,575 downwards.
ACTACTAAAAAAAGAATGTCCCCTACAATATATTACAGGTAAGTCATATTTTTTAGATTTAACTTTAAAAGTTAATGAATATACATTAATACCACGCCCCGAAACTGAAGAACTTGTAAAATACATAATAACAGAATGTAATAAAGAGAAATTAACATCACCTTCTATAATAGATATAGGAACTGGGTCAGGATGTATTGCTATAAGTTTAAAAAAACATTTACCAGCATCAGACGTTTTAGGTATTGATATTTCTAAAGAAGCTTTAAGAATAGCAATGGAAAATGCTTTACTTAATGATACTGCTGTAAATTTTCTTAAATTTGACATAACTCAAACTAACCTATATGATAATTTTAAGTCTTATGATATCATTGTTTCAAATCCCCCTTATATCACAGAAAAAGAAAAAATAACAATAAAAAACAACGTAATAAAATACGAACCTCATTATGCCCTTTTTGTCCCTAATGATGATCCCTTAAAATTTTACAAGTATATAGGTCTTTTTGCTAAAACTCATCTAAAAAATCAAGGGGAAATATACCTTGAAATAAATAGCGCATATAGTGTAGAAATAAATACTTTATTTCACAACATGGGGTTCAAAAAAGTATTAATAACTAAAGATTTAAACGAGAATAATAGATTTGTAAAAATTAGTAATTACTAATAAAATACTATGTTATAAAACTAACAACCTATTATAAAAAAATTAATATATTTGTTTAAATTTCAAATCATATAAGCATATTATTTATTAATACATTTTTTATGAAAAATTTCATACTTACATTAATATACATATTATTAACATTAACAAGTATAACAGCCCAAAACGATAAACTAAAAAAATACGATAATCCTCAAAATATGGACGTTGTCATTTATCAAGAAGCTAATTACCCCAAAGGAGATACTGCCTTAACAACTTACATTAATGATAATTTAATTTTCCCTAACAATATTAATGATAATATTATTGCAGGAGAAATAATTCTTAGTTTTAATGTAATGCCCGATAGCTCTTTAACCGAAATAGCTTGCATAAAAGGTATAGGGAAAGGTAATATTGATGAACAAGTAATAAATTTATTTAAAAACATAAAATATGCACCTTCTATACAAAATGGAATAAAAACAAAAACAAATATTATAGTATTTGTACCAGTTAAATTAAAGCGACCTAAAAATTAATCAAAAAACTCAGTAAACAGATATATTTAAAGTAATGATAAATACTGATATAAAACAAATATTGTATTATTACTGGGGATATCGAACATTCAGACCATTACAAGAAGATATTATAAATTCTGTGCTAAATGGGCATGATACATTAGCCCTAATGCCAACAGGAGGAGGTAAATCAATTTGTTTCCAAGTGCCTGCTCTAGCAAAAGAAGGAATATGTATCGTAGTATCACCACTTATAGCATTAATGAAAGATCAAGTAGAACATCTTCTTAAAAAAAATATTAAAGCTGCTGCTATATATTCAGGACTACATTATAATGAAATTGATATTATATTAGATAAATGCATATATAATGAAATAAAATTTCTATATGTATCACCCGAAAGGCTCGAAACAGAATTATTCTTGAAACGCCTTCACAAAATGAACGTAAATTTGCTAGCAATAGATGAAGCACACTGTATATCACAATGGGGATACGACTTCCGCCCCCCCTATTTAAAAATAGTTAATATAAGAAATATTATTAGTAATACACCTGTTTTAGCTCTAACCGCAACAGCAACTAAAGAAGTAATAAATGATATTATTGAAAAATTAAATTTCAAAGAACATAATTTATTTATTAAAAGTTTCGAAAGAAAAAATTTAACTTATTATGTCTTTAAACAAGAAAATAAACACGAAACCTTACTAAAAATTTGTAATAAAAATAAAGGAAGCGGAATTATATATGTAAGAAATCGAAAAAAAACAAAAGAAATATCAGAATTTCTTATAAAAAATAAAATCTCTGCTACATATTACCATGCTGGATTAGATATGAATGTTAGAGAAGCACGACAAAAAGAATGGATGTCAGAAAAAACTAGAATTATGGTAGCTACAAATGCTTTTGGGATGGGAATAGATAAACCAAACGTAAGATTTGTAATACATTTAAATATACCTGACTGTATAGAAGCTTATTTCCAAGAAGCAGGACGCGCAGGACGCGATGATAAACAAGCTTTTGCAGTAATATTATATCAAAATTCTGATATAGCCGAAGCACAAAATAACCTAAAATCTTCATACCCAGAACCACAGCTAATGAAAAATATATACACATCTATATGTAACTACTTACAAATACCCGTAGGAAGTGGAGCTGATCAAGCTTTTGATTTCGATTTAAATCTCTTTTCAGAAAGATACAACTTCTCTCCTGTAATAGTTTTTAATACTATTAGATTTCTCGAAAAAGAAGGATTACTTATGATGAACGAAGCTATGTCTTCTCCCTCTAAAATCTTTATACCAATATCTAAAGAAGAATTATACCGCTTCCAAATAAAAAACGAAAAATATGATGGATTTATAAAACTTATATTACGCTCATATGGTGGCTTATTTACTGATTTTGTCAACATAAGTGAAGCACTGCTTGCTAAAAGAGCACAAACTGATATAAATACAATCAAAACTTTATTAAATAATTTAGATAAATTAAAAATAATAAATTATGTTCCAACAAATACAAAACCACAAATAATATTCTTATCCCCCAGAATAGAATCAAAAAACTTAATTTTTTCTAAAGAACATTATCACGACCGATTTAAGGCAGCTAAAATACGATTAAACAAAATGATTGACTATTTAGAAAATGAAACTAAATGCAGAAGTCAATTCCTCTTATCATATTTCGGAGAAAAAGATAGCATACGCTGCGGTAAATGTGATATATGCAAGAAAAGAAATCTATTAAATGTCTCACAAATAGAATTTGATTATATAGTAGAACAAATTAAACCACTACTTAAAACTAAACCTTATAAACTAGAAGAACTATCAACAATGTTAACTAATATTAATACTAATCATTTGACTATAGTTATTCAATGGCTAGCTGATAACGAAAAAATTAAAATAAATCCAGATAAATCTTATACGTGGATATAGATGTCTCTCAATAGTTATCTATATTTTCATAAATTACCTGTATTTTCAAAACTTTTAAGATTAAATGAAAATATATAATTTTATATCCCAATTAATCACTTTCATAAATAGTTGTAATTCATATATAGATTAAAAAAATAATGAATATAAAACTTGATGAAAATTTCTATATTAGAAATAATGTTGTGGAAATAGCAAAAGAATTGATAGGTAAATGGCTGTTTACTAACATAGACAATCATTTAACAGGAGGTATAATTATAGAAACAGAAGCATATCAAGGCGAAATAGATAAAGCATCTCACGCTTATGGAGGTAAAAAAACCGAACGTACAAAAATAATGTATCACAAAGGAGGAATTGCTTACATTTATTTATGCTATGGGGTACATTCATTATTTAATATAGTTACTAACATTGAAGGTATACCAGATGCCGTACTAATAAGAGGAATCAAACCTGTTATAGGATTAAACTATATGTCAAAAAGATACAATAATAAAACTATAAACCAAAATTCAGCAAAAGGACCCGGACTAGTAAGCAAATTACTTGGTATTCATTATTCAAATACTGGTGAAAGTTTATTAAGTAATAAAATATGGTTAGAAGATAGACAAACTAAATTCGATACAAAAAAAATAATTCAAACAACTAGAATAGGCATAGATTATGCCGAAGAAGATGCTTTATTACCATACCGTTTTTATATCTTACCCAGTGATATTATTAACTATTAAAAATATCTTAATCTTATGCTACCTAAAATAATTCTAAAAACAGGGAAAGCTGAAGCCGTTAAACGCTTTCATCCATGGATATTTAGCGGCGCAATAAAAAAAATAGAAGGTAATCCTGATGAAGGAGACGTCGTAGAAGTATTCTCTAATCATAATGAATATTTGGCAACAGGAATTTATCAAAAAAGCTCTATAGCCGTAAGAATATTTTCATATAAACAAATAATCCCTACCGTCGATTTCTGGAAAGATAAAATCATAAACGCTTACAAACTTAGAAAAAAAATTGGTCTAATATCCAACCCCCATACCAACGCTTATCGACTTGTTTTTGCCGAAGGCGATGGTTTACCAGGTCTTATTATTGACTATTATAACGGAGTAGCTGTTATACAATGCCATTCTATTGGTATGCATAAAATAATAGATGACATATGTCAAATATTAAAAGATATTTATACCAAAAATCTTATAGCTATATACTATAAAAGTAAAAATAGCCTACCTAACATATCAAACCTTAATATTGAAAATAAATTCTTATATGGTAATACCCCTGAAATTATAATAAAAGAAAATGACTTGAATTTTAAAGTTGAATTCATAGAAAGCCAAAAAACAGGCTTCTTCCTCGATCAAAGAGACAATAGAGCATTATTAAGCCTTCTTTCTAAAGGATGCAAAGTATTAAAT
>DAOTOD010000100.1:0-5621 GCA_035451165.1 Bacteroidales bacterium | reverse complement strand
ATATATTTAGAATCGCCTTTTATTATGCATTGATATGGGATATTTTTATATGGTTTAAATTTATTACCATCAACAATAATGAGGTCAGGTTTGCATTTTAATTTATTAAGAGCTTTGTGCATGGCAAGTATAGATGCGTTTAGTATATTAATTTCATCTATTTGTTGTACATCAACTTTTGCTATAGCCCATTCAACGGCATTATTTTGAATAATATCTCTTAAGAATTCTCTTTTTTTAGCAGATAGTTTTTTAGAGTCGTTAATTAAAGGCTCTGAAAAATTTTTAGGTAATATTACAGCAGCTGCAAATACAGGACCTGCAAGGCATCCTCTTCCTACTTCATCACAGCCTACTTCGATTCCTAAACCTAAAAAAAATGGCTTAATCATTTTTATTGCGTCAATTCATTAAAGCAATTAAGGTAATTATATTTTTGAGACTCTACAGAGTATTTATTTATAACAGTTTCACGTCCTTTTTCTCCAATTTTTTTTCTTAATTCTGAAGATTCAATAAGTTGAGCAATAGTATTTTCCCATTCATCATCAGTAGAGCATAAGAAACCATTTACACCATTTTGTATAATTTCTGTGTTAACACCTACAGGTGACATTATAGTTGGTATTTCAAGGGCCATATACTGTAGTCCTTTAAGTCCACATTTACCTTTTGCCCATTCATTGTTTGGCAATGGCATTATGCCAATGTCTATTGCAGAAAGTTCTTTTATTTCATCTTCTTTATTCCATGGTAATCCTATTATATTCAGTTCTTTATTAATGTAAGAGCCATCGCCTATTACTTTAAATTCTACTTTATTACCGTATCGAGTTTTTATTTTTTTAAGAAAAGGGATAGCAAATTTAAAGTGTTCAATTGTAGTGATGCTTCCACTCCAACCTATAACAATTTTATTGTTATTTTTATTAGTGCATGGTTTATATTCTTCAGTATTAATAGTAGTAGGTATTATTTTAACATTATGATTATATTTATATGCATAATCAGCAAGATAAGCATTACCAGCGAAAACCATATCAGCATATTTAATTATTTTAGCAGTTTTGCCATAATTTTTAAGTTTATGAAATTTTTTGTTTGCATTAGATACATTAGGTAACCAAATAGAATCATCAAAATCGAAGATTATAGGAGTAGTTCTTTTAGAAAGAAGATATTCAAATATAGGAGGGCCTAAGAAAAAGGCTTCTCTTTGTATAAAAATAAGTTCATAATTTCTTGCTCTAATTACATCCTTTAAGCGATATAAGAATTTACGTGTTAGTAGCCAACTTTTTTGAATAAGTTTGCCTGGCGAATAAAATAATTTATCTTCTTTAGCTGATAGTAAATAAGAAAATGTATGGTCATAGCCATTGATTTTAAGAAAATCAAGGTATTGTTCAAACCTAAATCTTTGACTTGGAGCTCTACCAGGTCTGTGAGGTACTATAAAAAGTACACGCTTCATATAGTTTTAGTTTTTATATTAGCTTTTATTCTTCTAACCAAATTGAAGGTAAGTTTTTGTAAATTTCTATATTTTTAAATGATGGTGTTTTCCTTGCTCCGACTTTTTTAACCCATTCAGCCATTATTTTAACTCCTGTTTCTATAGGTGTATATGAATTTATGCTAAAGGTTTCTCTTGCTAGTGTATGGTCAGAATAAGCGTGTTGTACTTCATTTCGTGGAGGTAGATATCTTATATTACCTTTTATTGATAGGGCGTCCATAACTATGTGTGCAAGTTCATTAACAGAAAGTTCTTTATCAGCACCTATATTAAATATTTTATTTTTAGCTTTTTCAATAAAAGGGGCTTTGGCAATATATGGGGCAACATCGCCTATATATGAAAATGCGCGAGTTTGTGTACCATCTCCAAATATAGTAAGAGGTTTCCCTTGTAACAATTGATTCATAAATATACCTACTACATTACGATATCTGTCGCCTATATTTTGATATTCGCCATAAACATTATGTGGTCTAAATATTACATAATTTAAACCAAACATTTCATGAGTAGTTTTTAGGTCCATTTCTACAGCATATTTGGCTATTCCGTAAGGGTCTTCAGGTGCAGGTTTCATATTTTCGTGCATAGGCAATTGCCCTGCTCCGTATACTGCTATAGAAGATGTAAAAACAAAGCATTTAACATTATGCTTAACTGATTCATTAATCAGGTTAACACTACCTATTAAATTATTAGTATAATTAAATCTTTTAATAAAATGACGTAATCCTTCAGCAGCATAAGCAGCTAAATGATAAACATATTCAAATTTATATTCCTTAAATAGCCTTTCCAGTAGAATATTATCAGTTATAGAGCCTTTAATAAAAATGGCTTTAGGATTTACATTTTCTTTATAACCACCCGATAAATCATCTAAAACTACTACTTTAAAACCTTCATTTATGAGATGGTTAGTTACGTGAGCCCCAATAAATCCAGCTCCTCCTGTTACTAAAACTTTTGTTTCGACCATATAAATTTATATCTAATAAGTTAATAAATTAATTTTGCAAATGTAAAAATATATTACGTTAGCATAATAAATTTAATTGTAAAATCTAAAAAAAATAATAAATGATATTAAAATTATAAAAATTAAGTTTACATATATATTTTTTTTGATTGAGTAAATAAATTGCTCAATAATAATTGAAGAAAATAACATTATAATTTGAGAATATATTAAGCGTTCTTTATTAAAAAAAGAAGCAGCAACTACAATTATTAAACACCATATTATCCATATCAAAGATCTACGGACTGCAATGTTTTTTTCGATAAGATTGTAAATATTTTTCATTAATGCTAATATAATTATTATTAAAAGTATAGCGTATAGTGAATTTATAATAATTGATTGCTTTAGCAGTAAAGCTTTATTTAAATTTAAATATGATGGTATATTTTTAAAGTAATTTATGTAATTATGAATAGTTTCAAATAGTTTATTATTCCAAAATTTCCATGTTAGAAGTAAAATGTAGGGTAATAATGCTCCCCATAATGATAGTAACCATGAACGCCACGAAAAAACTCTGCTAACAATGAACCCTATTGGTATTAATAAGAAAAGTAAAATAAAAGGGAAATAAAACATGCTTGATAGGGCAATATAAAAACCTGTGTAAAAAGGATTATTTATAGGTTCATCTTGTGTAGCCGATTTTAAAGCATTTCGCATAGCAAGTATTAAAAACAAAGATCCAGGTAAAATAGGTTGAAAGTTTAGTAACACTGGGTGCCAGCTACTTAATATTATGGCTAATAAAGCAGGAGCATAATTATTTTTAGATATGATTTCATTATTAGCTAATGTATCATTTAAAATAAAAACTATTAAATATAAACATATTAAACCAGATAAAATTGGCAAATATTTCCATATGTTTAATATGTTGATAAGTTTATTAAACAAAGGTGTCAGAGTTGAGGAATATGTTATTTGAAAAGGATTAACAAAACTAGGTAGCCATAATATTATTCCGGTTATTAAAATAATTAAAATTTGAGATGTAAAATTTAGTTTGTAAAATTTAGTAAGCATAATTAATTAGTAAGTAATTTGTATATGTTATCATATTTATTAATACCTTTTTGCAGATCAAAAATTTCAATAGCAACTTGTCTTATCTTATTAGGCGATATGCTTTTAAGTTTGTTAATATTAGAAATGGCCTTGTCGAATTCTGCTTCTGAAAATTCTTTAATTACTATTCCGCAACCATAATTTTCAATAATAGCATCTGTATCACCTATTCCTGAATTACATATTATGGGTTGGCCTATGCTCATTATTTCGGCTTGTTTAGTAGGAGAAGAAGCTTTTTTGGAGTAAACGGGTTTTATAAAAAATATTGATATATCAGCAGCAGCAAGTAATTCAGGCGTTTTATTACGTGTAGCTTCTGTAATTATTATACTTGTACGAGGTATATTAAATTTACTAGCTTCTTTATATATTAATTCAGGGTTTTCATAAGTAATAAATAAAAATATAGCATTTGTTTTATCTAATAGTCGCTTAAAAAAATAAAGCATCTCAGGTAGCATATACCATGTCCCTATTGAACCAAGGTAAGCTAAAACTAATTTTTCATTATCAATTCCGAGAGAGTTTCTTATTTTATATTTTTTTTCTGGATTTAGAACTGACAAATTAAATAAATTAGTATCACAACAACAAGGAATGACATCTATGTTAATAGGTTTATTCTTGAATATATTCCATGATAATATTTCTTCTTTCCCTTTATTAGTGAGGCTTATTACATAGTCAGCTTTTTGCAAAAATTGTTTTTCCTTATTTTTAAAATATTTATATATAATTTTATAAATGTAGTTATTTTTATTCCATATATTGCCTTCTATACGCTCATCTGCCCAAAATCCACGCATGTCGAAAATAAATTTAATTTTAGTTTTTTTCTTCATATAAAGCCCAACAATAGCAGCTATGTAACTACGGCAATGTACTATATCGAAATGTTTCGATTTATTTAATTTATATACAATTTTTTTTAACTTTATTATATCAATGACTGTAGAAATTATTTTAGGCTTAGAAGTATAATTTAAAGGCAGCCAATTTATATTAGTTGTGTCAATATTTTTTTTAACTATTTCATAATTTTTTTTATAGTTTTTTTTCTTTTCGAAGCTAATTAATGTTATTTCATGATTTTTTTTTGCTAGTCCTGTTAAATAAGGTAAAACTTGTGACTGTCCCAGCGGATCAGTCATTCCATCGTACGAAATGTAAAGTATATTTGCCAATTTTATTTTAATTATATGTGATATATTTTACGGCATAAAATTATTATTATTTTTGTTAAATTTTAAAATAAATACTAAGGTTTTTTATTGAAATATAATGACAGAAGATATTTTATCATTTGGAGATATTTTAGGCTTGATTTTCTATTTACCTTTAATATTTATAATTTCTTATATTATTCAACATAGAAAAATACAGTATAATTCTGTTTATAAATATTATACTAAAGGATTGATAGCAAAATTTATAGGTTCAATATCATTTTGTTTGGTATATGCATTACATTATAAAGGTGGTGATACTATAAATTATTATTTAAGTAGTTTAGCTATGAATAATATGTTGTTTTATAATGCTAACTACTATTGGGATTTGATGACAGGTGGAAGATATTGGTATTTTACTATGGATACAGGTTTGCCAGCTAAATATATGTTCGATGATGTTCAAACTTTTTTTGTGGTAAGGCTTGCTAATATATTTGTTTTAATGGGATTTAAAAGCTTTATAACAGCAAGCATTTTATTGTCATGGATTTCTTATGTAGGTATTTGGCGATTTTATTTAATGTTTACAGACATATATCCTAAATTACAAAAACAACTGGCTTATGCTATACTTTTTTTCCCATCGCCTTTATTTTGGGGAAGTGGTATATCAAAAGATACATTTGCGTATGCATCAGCTTTATGGACAGTATATAATTTTTATATGATATTTATAAAACATAAAAATATTATAGGGAATATTATTATTTTGATAATTAACATATTTGTCATTATAAATATAAAACCATATATTTTTATAATTATTTTAATA
>DAOTOD010000099.1:0-5661 GCA_035451165.1 Bacteroidales bacterium | reverse complement strand
ATTCTTTTTCACTAAAAAAAGTTGTATAATTGCATATATTAACCAATTTAAATTTAAAAAATTATGAAAATTTTTGTAGACTTATTAAAAAACAAAATATTTATATTATTATCAACATTGATAATAACGTCTTTCGAAATTAATGCTCAAACTGGTGTAGCTATCAATACTACAGGTGCTTCAGCAGATTTGTCAGCCATGCTTGATATTAGTTCTCTAAATAAAGGTGTATTAATACCTAGGCTTACAGAAGCTCAAAAAAATCTTATTGTAAACCCTGCAACAGGATTGATAATTTATCAACTAGATCAAGATTCTGGATTTTATTATAATGCAAGTATATCTAATACACCAATATGGGTAAAATTAATGCCTAATCCTGCCAATTCTGATTTAAATATGAATTACAAAAAAATAATTAATGTAGCTACTTGCACTAACAATGAAGATGCCGCCAACAAAGCTTATGTAGATAATGCTGTTTTAGCTGGAGGAGGTACTTCTTCAGTAATAACTCAAATAAGCACAAATCAATGTATATCGGGTTGTGACTTAGTAACTTGTCGAGCCGCTTGTATTTCATTAGGAGCGGGCTGGCATATACCTTCTTTTGAAGAACAATCATTTTTATTTTCAGGTGCTTTAGGTATTCCTGTAGATGGGTGGATAAATGGTTATGTATGGACAACTACTCCCGGATGGTATGGTTTGGTAGGTTCCCCAAGTGGAGTTTATCAATACAATAAATTTATGGTAATTAACGAAGCAACTGGAGCCATAAGTTATAATTCACCTTCAACAACATATAATTGCCGTTGTGTCAAATAATTTTGTTAACAGAATAATAAAATTTATTTTAAAAATACTATTAAGCTTAATATTTATTTTAATATTATTTATATCAACTATAATAATTATAAATACTGTTAAAGATTATAATCCACCTCAAAAAGAAAATTTAAAAGTTTATTATCGCAATAACAATTATATTTTATGCGATACATGTGTTTTTAGTTTTTTAACTTGGAATATAGGTTATTGCGGATTAGGTAAAGAAATGGATTTCTTTTATGAAGGTGGCAAAAAAGTTATGCCTTCAGTTAAACTATATGATAAATATAAGGAAGGCATAAGTAATTATCTAAAAAATAATTCAGATATTGATTTCATATTATTGCAAGAGGTCGATTTTTTTGCAAAACGCTCTTATAAAAAAAATCAATTTGAACATTTTAGCAAGATATTAAATAATAAATATGAAGGTGTTTTTGCTATCAACTATAATGTACCATTTATACCATTGCCATTAAGTAATCCCATGGGGCAAGTAAAATCAGGAATAGTAACTTTTTCTAAGTACAAAATAGATTCTGTTTATAGATATTCTTTGCCAGGTTCATATTATTGGCCTAAAAAAGTTTTCTTTTTAGATAGGTGCATTATTCTCTCAAAATATAAATTATTAAATGGCAAATATTTAATTATCATTAACTTACATAATTCAGCATTTAATGATGCTGCTGATATAAGATTACTTGAAATGAATTATTTAAAAAACATTATGCAAATGGAGTATAATAAAGGGAATTATGTTATAGCTGGCGGAGATTGGAATCTTAACCCATATAGTTATTAACCTAAAACAATAAAGCAAAAATACAAAGCAAAAATTATAGAGCCAGCATTAAATAATCACTTTTTTGAAACAGGCTGGACTTATGTGTACGATAGCATGGTACCAACCAATAGAGATGTAAATACACCATATTATAATGATTATACTAAAACAACTATTATTGATTTTTTTGTTGTTTCTCCTAATATTAAGGTATTAGAAATAAAAGCTGACGACAAAAATTTTACATATTCAGACCATAATCCAGTAAAAATGAAAGTTAAATTAAGCTTTTAGAATCATTTGTCCATAAAAAATAAATCAGCAGTAATTTTATCAGCTAATAATTTACCATTATCAGAAAGTAATAATACATTATCATTCATAATCATAAGTTTCTTTTCTAAGAATGGCTGAGCTAATTTAATAATATTTTGATAAGCATCATCACCATAGTTTTCTTTAACAAAAAGAGTATTTAGCCCCCATATTGTTCGTAAAGATGTCATAATATATTCGTTCAATTTTTGAGTTTCAGTAAGTATTTCTATTTCACATGGTATAACTTTATTTTGAATTGATTTAATATAAATATCTATGTTTGCAACATTCCATTGTCTAGAATTAATATTATAAGAATGAGCTGAAGGCCCCAACCCTAAATATTGTTTATTTTTCCAATAATTTGAATTATGTATAGAAAAAAAACCCTCTTTAGCATAATTTGATATTTCGTAATTTATATAATTTGCTTTAGACATAATATCTATAATAATTAAAAATTGTTTTACTATTTGTTCTTCATCAGGATAAGGCATTTTCATTTTTTTAATCATTAAGTCAAGTGCAGTATTTTGTTCAATAGTTAAAGCATAAGTTGATATATGAGGCACTTTATAATCAATTAGTACATTAAGAGAGTTTACAAGTGTTTCGTCACTATAATAAGGCATTCCAAACATTATATCGGCTGAAACATTAAGCAAACCTATTTTAAATACATTTTCTATAGCTTTTTTAGCCATTATTGAATTATGTCTTCTGTTTAGTTGCTTTAAAATATTATCATCAAAAGATTGTATGCCTATACTAACTCTATTAAAACCTATTTCTTGCCATTGTTTAACTTTTTCATAAGTTATATCTTCAGGATTAGCTTCTATAGTTAATTCAGCATTTTTGCTAATAGAAAATATTTTTTTTAAATTTTGTAGAATCTTAGTAATTTGTTGGATACTTAAGATAGATGGGGTTCCTCCGCCAAAATAAATAGTTTCAATTATTTCATTATCACAATAATTTTGTCTTAAATAAGCTTCTATGATAATATTATCTAAAATTTCTTGTGTTTTTAGAGGAGAAGCTATTGAGAAAAAACCACAATAAATACATTTTTGTTTACAAAAAGGTATATGTACATAAATTCCTGCCATTTTATATTTTCAAAAACGTTTAAGAACTATTCTAAATACAGTGCCCTTATTAGCTACTGATGATTTGACAAAAATTTTACCTTTATGATAATTTTTAATTATTCTTTTAGATAAAGTTAAGCCTAATCCCCAACTACGTTTTTTTGTAGTAAAACCTGGATAAAATATAGTTTTAAATTGCCGACGAGGGATTCCCTTGCCAGTATCTTTAATATCAAGATAAACAAATTTATTCACAATAATAATTTCGATTTCGATAATACCTTCACCATTCATAGCATCAACCGCGTTCTTACAAAGGTTTTCAATAACCCATTCAAAAAGAGCTTTATTAATATTAACCCAAACTGGCTGATTAGCAGGTATAAAATTAAATTTAACCTTACTAGAAGTACGCACTTTAAGGTAATCTATTGCATGTTTAATAATAACATTAAGGTCTTGTTGCTCAAGTAAAGGAGGAGAGCCTATTTTAGAAAATCTTTCTGTAATAATTTCAAGTCGATTAACATCTTTAGATATTTCATTAATAATTTTTTCATCTACATTTTTAATTTTAAGATATTCGAGCCAAGCAAGAATCGAAGATATAGGAGTACCTAGTTGGTGAGCTGTTTCTCGTGCCATACCTACCCAAACCTGATTTTGTTCGGATCGACGTGCGATGCTAAATAACAAATAAGCAATAACTAAAAAAGCACTTATGATTGTAAAAAACACAAATGGGTAATATTGTAATTGTGTTAAGATATATGAGTCTTTATAATAAATTAATTGTTTACCTTTATTTGGCAAGGTCACTATTATAGGGGCATTTTGAGATTTCATTTCTTCAATCATTTGCTTAACATACTCAGCATTATTCATAAGTAATGAATCGGTATTACCATAAGCTATAACATTATACCCTGTGCTATCGGTTACAATTACTGGAACTGAAGCAGTATTAAAAACAATTTCATTAAAGAATGATTGAGTAAGGTCATTAAGTACATTTTTAAGTTCTATAAAGAGTTTAGAGTCTTTATAATACAAATAATTGATTATACCATAAACATTAATAACTATAGGAGGATATTTAGAAAATTCTTCTTTCAGTTGACCTTCTAATTTTTTTACAGTATCAATATTAAAGTCAATATTAATTGCTGTAGTTATATTACCATCTGCATCGGTAACTACGACTGGTATAGTAGTATTACCTGATATAATATTAGAATAAAAAGTTAGATCTTCATTATCTTGAGCGTAAATAGTACGTTTAGTAGCTTCTGCCCATATTTCAACACGTTTACGTTCTTCATCTTTTATTTTTTCAAAAAAATTTTCAGTATAATTTACCAGTTCAGCCTTACGGCGTATAGCATCAGCCCATATTTTTACTCTTTGTCTCTCATCTTTTGCAACTTCTTTAACTATTTTATTAGAATAATAAAGAGCTAACATTATTATAACAGAGCCTATAAAAAACAATAAAATTTTCCAAAGTTTTTTTCTTTGATATATGTTAAAACTAAATTGATTCATTAAAAACTATTATTTTAATCAAGTATATAAGGTAAAGTTTTTTTATATTCAAATTAATATAAACTATACTAAAATTATTTCTTTTATATAAAGTTTTACGATTTTATGTATATTTTATTCTTCTTCCCATTCGTAAATAAAGTCATTACCTTGCTTTTTTTTAAATTCCTCTTTTTTATTAAGTTTAAGAGTATCATTTTTCTTTAATCCAAATTCGTTTTTTAATATTTCTTTAAGTGATTCTTTTTCCTTTTTTATGTCATTAATTATTTTTTCTTTATAAGCTTGTTTATCAATAATATTATATATTGGATTATCAACTGTTCCTGTTATAAGGAAAAAATAATTGAATTTATTTAGGCCATCATCTTCAATATCTCCAAATTCTTCTTTTTTAGTAGTTTTCGCGGTATTTTTTTTCAAATCTGATAATGACACATTTATATGATATTCTATTTGATTATCAAAATTATGATTGCCCCATAAATTTAAATTCAGAGCAGATGATTTTATTTCCATTTGAGGTATATAAACATTACGATTTTTTACTTCTATCTGATTAGTTAAGGAATAAAACTTAATATTTGATAAATCTTTCCATTTTATGTATTTAGAAAGCCCTTCAATAGGTTTGTAATTTAGAAGTTGTCCATTTTCAATATTAACAGATGATTTTACATATATAGTGTTAGCATCTATTGTAAAAGAGTTATTGCAAAAAGCAGCAAATTGAATATCAGCATTTAAAGTTCCATTAATATTATTATATTTTATATTTTGTTGTCCAAAATTATTAAATTGATAAAATAACTTAGAAATATTTATATCATAAACTGTTGCATCACAACTTAACAAAATTTTATTATCACGATTATTATCCAACAAGCCACTAATTAACACTTTGCCATCCATAGTATTAAATTTTACTTCATTAGCTATAATTTGTTTATTTTTCAAATAAATTTTACCGCTAGCCATATAAGCATTAAATTTATTAAAAGATAAATCTTTAATTCTGATATTTAAATTTAGGTTTAAATTTTCTGGCAATTGAAAATTATAAGGATTATTATTAGTATTTGTATT
>DAOTOD010000098.1:0-5676 GCA_035451165.1 Bacteroidales bacterium | reverse complement strand
ATTGATAAAGCTTGTGAATAATACTTACGAGCAAGATTATAATTACCCAATTTTGTATAAATAGTCCCTATGTTATTTAAACTACTTGCAACTCCTTTAAGATTGTTTTCTTTTGTGTTTATTTCGATAGCTTGTTCATATTTTACTAAAGCTTCTTCATAAAAATTCATTTTATTCAATAAATTCCCTAAATTATTTAAAGTATTAGCCACACCCTTATAATCATTAATATTTTTTTGAAGCTCTAATGCTGTATTATAATAATTTAAAGCACTTTTAAAATCATTCCAATTTTCATATATAGTCCCTAAATGATTCATACATGCCGCTATACCCTGTTGATTATCAATCATTTCATATAAATATAAAGCCTTTTGTTGGTATTGAAAAGCTTCTTTGTATTTTCCCCATAGAAAGTAAATGTTACCCATATTAGCCAAAGTACCTGCTATGCCAGCCGTATCGTTAAGTTGATATTTTATATTTAAAGATTTTTTATAATATTCTATTGCATCATAATATTTTTCTATTTTAGCATTCACAACACCCATATTATTGAATATTTTAGCTAATAGTTCCTTATCATTTGTATATATTTTTAATTTCAGAGCTTCACGGTATGCTTTGAGAGCTTTCTCATTTTGATTTAACATATTAAGAGCATTACCTAAATTATACCATCCTTTTGCCTCTTCTTCTTTATCATTCCTCTCAACTGCTACTTTTAAAGCCGCTTCTGCATAAACAACTGCTTTATCAGGTTCTGAAAATAAATGTTTTTTTGCTAACTCATTAAGTTTATGAGGTGCTTCTGAAAGCAATACTTCTAAACTAATGGTTTTTAAATTACTTGCATCGCTGTGTAAAGATTGCCCTAATAAATTATTTTCTTCACAGATTATTATTGAAAATACTATAAGTATGAAAACAAAAATATGACGCATAATTTTTTGTTATAAAATTATATAAATAAATTTATATATGTAACATTATTATATAAATATCTATATTTAAAGACTACATCTCTATTAAAAATTTACTTTGATACATTTTTTTAAAATATATTATTTTAATTGAAAATTATTTTTATAGTATTATCTTTGAAGTATTATTAAAACAATAATGCCAATGGGATTGTTCACAAAACTTTTACAAAAACAAAATTCTTATGTCTTATCTAATCTATCAGCCATTGAAGTAGATATGCATTCTCATTTAATCCCCGGCATAGACGACGGAAGCAAATCTATTGAAGAATCAATAATTATAATAGAACAGTTAAAAGATCTTGGTTATAAAAAAATAATTACTACTCCTCATATACAAGAAGACTTTTACAAAAATACACCAGAAATTATTTATAATGGATTAGATATACTACGACAAGCTTTGAAAGATAAAAACATTGGTATAGAAATTCATGCTGCTGCTGAGTACTTACTTTCACCATTTTTTGACCAGTTAGTAGAATCAAAACAAATATTAACATTTGGGGATAATTATGTATTAGTAGAAATGTCTTATTTTAGTCCATATGCTAATTTAAAACAAACATTTTTTAATTTACAATCTGCTGGCTATCAAATTATTTTAGCTCATCCTGAAAGATATTCATATTATCATAATGACTTTTCTTTATATACAGATCTAAAAAACCGAGATATATTTTTTCAATTAAATATAATTTCATTAACAGGAGCCTATTCT
The DNA here is from genome assembly GCA_035451165.1 of Bacteroidales bacterium. GTDB lineage: Bacteria > Bacteroidota > Bacteroidia > Bacteroidales > JAKIYJ01 > JAKIYJ01. The sequence continues at coordinate 3,969 of DAOTOD010000098.1, read as the reverse complement.
AACATTGTAAAAAAAATAGCTGAAAAATTAATAGATAATAACATGATTGAGTTCTTAGGAACAGATGCACATAGTACCTCGCATATTGACTTGCTTACAAAAAGTTTAAAAGAAAAATACTTAAAAAAAATAATTGATATTGGTATTATAAAAAACAATCAATTATAATGTTACTTAATAATATAATATATTTATTAAGCACTTAAGGCTTCAACGTTAGTATTTATTTTTTTTACTAATCCTTGCAGTACATTACCAGGTCCTACTTCTATGAAAGTGGTAGCTCCATCAGCTATCATATTTCTTACAATTTGTACCCATTTAACTGGGGCAGTAAGTTGTAAAATTAAATTTTCTTTAATTATAAGTGGATTCGTTACTTTTTCGGCCGTAACATTTTGGTAAATAGGGCAAACGGGTAGATTAAATTTAACAGAGTTAATTGCTTCTGCTAATTCAATTCTTGCAGACTCCATTAAAGGAGAATGAAATGCCCCTCCTACTTTAAGCGGCAAAGCTCTTTTAGCCCCAGCTTCTTTTAACATAGCACAAGCTTTATTTATACCTTCAACGGTTCCAGAAATTACTAACTGCCCTGGAGCATTATAATTAGCAGGAACTACAATATCATCAATTTCTTTAAGTTTTTTTTCAACTACTTCATCATCCAATCCTAAAATAGCAGCCATTGTAGAAGGTTCTTTTTCACATGCTTTCTGCATTGCTAAAGCTCTTTTATAAACTAATTTTAAACCATCTTCAAAAGAAAACACTCCTATAGCTGTTAAAGCCGAAAATTCTCCTAACGAATGTCCTGCAACCATATCAGGTTTAAAATTATTTCCTAAAACTTTAGATGCAATTACTGAATGTAAAAAAATAGCTGGTTGAGTTACGTAAGTTTGTTTTAGATCATCTTCTGAACCATTAAACATTATATCTGTTATTCTAAAACCCAAAATTTCATTAGCTTTTTCAAATAACTCTTTACATTCATTATTATTTTCATATAAATCTTTACCCATTCCTGGATATTGAGCTCCCTGCCCAGGAAAAATATAAGCTTTCTTCATTTTATGTGAATTTATTATTTAATAAAATAAAATTAACCAAGAGCTTTCTCTCAAATTAATTACGTAATAAATTTTACTTTCTATTGCCAAAGAATCGCAACAAGAATAAAAATAAATTAATAAAATCAAGGTATAAAGAAAGTGCTCCATAAATGGCTGTTTTCATAGAAGCCGAGCTTGATAAGCCTATTTGTTTTAACTTTTGAACATCATATGCTGTTAAACCTGTAAATATTAAAACACCTAAAAAACTTATAATATAATCAAGAGAAGAACTTTTAGCAAAAAAGTTTACAAGGCTAGCTATAATAATACCAATAAGACCCATAAACATTATAGCACCAAATTTAGTAAGATCTGTTTTAGTTACATAACCTGTTATAGCCATTACTCCAAACATACCAGCCGTTATACTAAAAGTAATAGCAATACTTTTAACTGTATATATCAAAAATATTGTACTAAGGCTCATCCCCATCAATATAGAATATAATACAAAAATTCCTGTCATAGCAGATGCCGATAACTTATCAAATCTAAATGACATTAATAAAACTAATCCTAAAGGGGATAACATTATTAACCAGCCTAAAGCTGATAATCCTCTTTCTGTATATAATAAACTTATTAATGCTTCATTTGAAGCAAACCAATATGCTACTAAAGCTGTTATGCTTAAAGCAAAAAACATCCAACTAAAAACTTTATACATAAAAGCTTTAACAACATCAATAGTGCTAATATTCTGCACTAAATTTTTATTTTCAAAATTTTCCATCATATCAATACATATTTATTTTTTTGCAAAGTTACATAAAAACCCATAAACATTCTTAACTTTTTCTTAAAAATATTTATTATAACAAATACTTAATTAACAATAAAGAAAAAAACATTAAAGCACATTTAACAGGGTTGATTATTTCAACCTAAACTTCCTAATTAATAACTACTTTAATTGTTTTTATAGTATAACTACTCAAATAACGAATAACATATGTAGCTGGTGGTAAATTAGTGTTATAAATGTAATGGCCATCTTTTTCAATATCTTCAACTAAAACTAATCTACCTACAGCATCATAAATTTGTAATATTCCTTTACTATTATGATTCAATACATCTACATATAATTTACCATTATTAGCCCATGCTATAAAATTTACATTAGTATCTTCTCCTACTGAAGTTATACCTGTATTATTAAATGCTCCTATAAGCAAACTAAATCGTCCTTCGCTTTCAGAATTAATATCACCTACAAAAATATATTCAGAATTTGTTTGTAAATCTTTAATTTTATTCAAGGCTTTATCTTGTAAATATACGCCTACACCATTAGGAATATTGGCAATTTCTGTAGCTTTTATATTATAAATCCCATTTATTTTAACTTTATAACCTATAGGTATTTCTTTTATTTCACTAAAATCTTCTGGTAATCCATTCATTGCTAATTTATTACCATCAGATATAGTATAAATATCTGGTATAGTAACTTCCGTATTCATTATTTTAGATATATCATAATCAGCATCTTCTCCATAGATAGTAGCATCTGGAGCAAATACTACAAGCGTTTCATCTGTTAAGTTATTCAAATCATAAATAAGCCCTCCTTTAAGCTTAACAAAAGGAAGTTTTATCTGCTCTTCATTCTTGTATAAATGTGGATTAACTACATCACTCCTTATAGAATTAGTCATATCCAGCACTCCACCTGATGTACTTGTACACTGTACAAAAAAGCCATGTAATGAACCCAAATATCTTGTACCACCATTTAAGCCTATTCCAAGTGCTGAATTATAATAGCCATAATAACCATTATACATACTAGTAGATATATATAAAGAGACACTCTTGTTAAGTTTAGATGCTGTATAATTAATTTTATGAAGATCTATAGGTGATGGGTAAGGATTACCTATTAAATTCCAACCATCTCCTTTCCCTGGTCCCGGATTATTTCTAGTAACTGGAATAGAATAATTACCATTATTTACTTCACCAAATAAATAAGCTGTAATATCTGTATTAGAAGCTGGACCTAGTTGAGCAGAATATCCTGCTCCTACAATCATAGGTGTATTTACACCATATTGAGGTGCTGCTGGTACCCAGCCATTACTAAAATATGGTGATGCATCAGTTTCTGAAAACGTAAATAAAGTAGGGAAAGGAGTACTATTAATATCGCCCAAATATAAGGTCATAAAATTACTAAAGTCTCCAACTACTGAATTCGAAAAGGCTGTAGAAAAATGCTTATATCCCTTTGCCTTAGCAGCTGGTATGAACCTTTGTAACGTAAGTTGGCCTTTAACTTCTCCTGTACTATTACCACTTATAAGTGCAGTCCCTAAAGCATTTGAAATTAGTGTAAGATTCCCATTACTGTATAGTTTACCATTACATAATAGAATACCTGTTAACTCCTGCCCTGAACTTACTATATTAACTTCAGAATTAGTATTAACTGTAATATTACTAAATCTCGTAGTCCCTTTAATATCTTGAATATTACCACTAAATATTACTTTACCTTCTCCTATGTTTTTCATACCTTTATTATCCCAATTACCATAAACAGTAAGATCTGCTCCTAAACTTATGTTAATACTTGCACCTAGTGATATATCAATATTTTGACACATTGATATACCATTAGAAGATAAAACAGGCATATTACCCCCAACTGGCAAAGCTGGTATAGTAACATTAGTATTAGCCGTAGGGATACCACAAGCCCAGTTATTAATGTCATCCCAATTTGTAGTATAGCCAAGCCATATATTAGTTGAACTATACGTAAGTGTAGCCGAATTAGATACAACATTATAGGAACAGGTGCTAACAATACATTGATATTGATAATTGTTTAAATTAGTAATAT
>DAOTOD010000097.1:0-5741 GCA_035451165.1 Bacteroidales bacterium | reverse complement strand
CATAAGAAATACAAGCGATTATGGTTTTTGTAATCTTTTTATATTTCTAAAAACCTTATACCCAGACGGTAATAATTCTATTGATACAATTGAATTCATATTGGCTGGGCCTGACGGGAAATGGCTAGGCAAAGGGAAAAATATTATAGATAATAAAATATTATTAAAAACTAATCTTTCATTCCCTAAAGCGGGAAATTATTCATTTGAGTTTACACAAGCCATGAGAGAAAATAAACTTAAAGGTATTGAAGATATAGGAATACAAATTGAAAAAATTCAATAAAATAATTATGACTATAAAAAATAATAATAACATCTTCAAAAAATATGTTAAACGTTTATGGATTTATTATTTTTTATTTTGGTTATTGCTTTTCTTATTATTTTTCACTATTTCTATTGGAGGACTAGGCCCAATACCTTCTTTCGAAGAATTAGAAAATCCAAGAAGTAATATAGCATCAGAAGTTTATTCTAATGATGGTGTTTTATTAGGCAAATATTACATAGAAAATCGTTCTAACATACACTTTAAAAACTTACCAGACAATGCTATTAAAGCTTTATTAGCAACAGAAGATATTAGGTTTTATAAACATTCGGGCGTTGATATAAAAAGCTTATTACGTGTAATTGGTAAAAATATAATAGCAGGGCATAGAAGTTCAGGAGGAGGAAGTACTATAACACAACAACTTGCTAAAAACCTTTTTCCTCGAAAAAAAAATAGAACTTTTATAGAGACTGTTATCATTAAATTTAAAGAATGGGTTACTGCTATTAAATTAGAACGAAATTATACCAAAGAAGAAATTATTGCAATGTATTTAAATACTGTAGATTTTGGCAGTCAAGCGTTCGGTATAAAATCAGCAGCTAAAACTTATTTTAATAAAGAAGTAGATTCTCTTAAAATTGAAGAAAGTGCAATGCTAATAGGTTTACTCAAAGCTCCTACATATTATAATCCTGTCAGAAATCCACAAAACGCTCTAAAAAGACGAAATGTAATACTAAATCAAATGAAACGATATAAATTTATTACAGCCGAATATTATGATAGTATTAGTCAAATACCTATAGATGTATCTCAATACAAAATTCAGGATCAAAATGTTGGGTTAGCTACTTATTTTAGAGAATATTTAAGAAATGTATTAATTAAATGGTGCGAAAATCATAAGAAATCTGATGGCACCTCCTATAATCTATATAAAGATGGATTAAAAATATATACTACTATAGACTCACGAATGCAAAAATATGCTGAAGAAGCTGTAGCCGAACATTTAGGCAAAGAGCTTCAAAACGAATTTTATAAACACTGGAAAGGTTTTAAAAAAGCACCTTTTGACAATCGACTATCTGATGATGATATCCAAAAGCTACTATATATGAGCATGCAACGTTCTGAAAGATATTATAATTTAAAAAGACAAGGCCTCCCCGAAAATAAAATTAAAGAAATATTTAATACTCCTACACCAATGACTGTTTTTAGTTGGAAAAAAGAAATAGATACTATTATGAGCCCTATGGATTCAATAAAGTATTATAAATGGTTTTTATTAGCTGGTTTTATGGCTATGGAACCTCAAACCGGCTATGTAAAAGCATATGTAGGTGGTATAAATTATAAATATTTTAAATATGATCATGTTGTCTTAGCAAAACGTCAGGTAGGATCTACTTTTAAACCATTTGTATATACTATAGCTATGCAAGAAAAAGAATTTTCACCATGCTCTAAAATCCCGAATGTACAAGTAAGCTTTGATCTACCTAATGGTACTAAATGGGAACCTAAAAATTCGAGTAAATATAAAAATGGTGAAATGGTAACTCTCAAAGAAGCTCTTGCTAACTCAATAAATTGGATATCAGCTTTTTTAATTAAAAGATACTCCCCCGCAGCTGTAATTAAAATAGCAAAAAAAATGGGAATAACAAGCCATATTCCTGAAGTTTATTCTATTTGTTTAGGAACTCCTGAAATTTCATTATATGAAATGGTTGGTGCAATGAATACATATGCCAATAAAGGTGTTTATATAAAACCTATGTTTATAACTAAAATAGAAGATAAAAATGGGAACATCATAGAAACCTTTGTTCCTGAAACCCACGAAGCAATGAGTGAAGAGACAGCTTATCTTATGATTGAACTTATGAAAGGTGTTGTAGAAAGCGGTACAGGAGCCCGTTTACGTAGTAAATATGGTTTAACTAATCCTATTGCTGGTAAAACAGGTACTACTGATAATAATTCTGACGGTTGGTTTATGGGAATAACTCCTAATCTTGTTAGTGGAGTATGGGTAGGTTGTGAAGACCGAAGTGTTCATTTCAGGAGCACAGCGCTTGGGCAAGGAGCTAACATGGCTTTACCTATATGGGCATTATTTATGAAAAAAGTTTATGCTGACGGGAAACTAGGAGTTAAAACTACCGATGATTTTGAAAAACCTAAAAAACCTTTATCTGTTGAAATAGATTGTAATAAGTATAATGCCTCTTCTTCAAAAACAATTATTTTAGAAAATGAAATGTAATCATTCAATAGTAATTTCGTAAATTTCTCCGGTAATATCCTTTGCAGGAAAAGGTATGTTATCTTGTGAATAAGGTGTTCCAGGCCACCATTTAGTATTATGAAATTCTTGGGTTATAATAAGCAACATCTGATTATTAGGTATAGAAGTTATAGTGCCATTCATATACCCTACTACTCTTAACTGATTTTTTTCTGGTCCAATACGCCATATAATTTCTTCTGGTTTCCATTCTATTTGAAAATAATAATAATCCCTACCAAATAATTCATCATCAAGCTCTAAAGATTTTTGAGTTAATGCTCTATACCAGTGATCCCAACGATGTGATTCAAATACTTTACCTTGATAAATAATAGGTTGACAACCTACTCCAAAGTTTTTAGGTTCCCAGCAAGCCATATCCCAGTTAGTACAAGCAACTGTTACATAACCCTTATATTGCTCAATTTGTTCAGGTAACTTAATATTCCATAAATTAACATTATCTTTATTAGGTATTCCATAAGAAAATGCTGGAGGGAATGAATAAGACGGACAATAAGGAGAAGTTTTTAAAATTTCAAAATCTATTTCAGAATATCCTACATTTTTAACTCTTTTATCATCACGTCCCCCCCAGTAAGTAGCTAAGTATCCTTCTTTACGGCAATCTCGACGATAATTCCATTCAGCATCACTTTGTGAAAGTAACCATATAGCATTAGTAATACCATTCCATAAATCATATTTATTAAGTAACTCTGTTAATTTACATTTTACTGTGTATTTACCATAAGTAAAACCGTGCCGCGTAATAATACCAACATTTTGTTTTTGCCACTTACCATAATACGAAGCTAAATTTTTAATTATTATTTTTCCTTCTTTCTGATCTAAAAAAATATTCTGGCAAGGATATTCTGCAGTAGTCGGTACTATACCTACTAATTCTTCTTTAGGTATAAAACGTTTATTCCAGTTATAATCAGTTAAAGTATAATCTCCTGCTAAAACATCAGCTATAACTGGTATGTTATACATTTTTGTTGAAATATCAACATAATGTATAAACTGTTGAAAAGGAGAATTTTTATAAATATTTTCATTCTGCCCACATAAATTAGTAAAATATTGACTATATTTTTCATTATTAAAATTTGCAGGGTTAATGTATATACCATTATTAATATCAGGTTTTGCAATAACCTTTAAATAATTAGACGAAAGTTTTACAATTGTATTAGGTAATTGCTGCCCCTCACCATATAAAAAATAATAAAATGGATTAATATACTTAAAGTTTTTTTTAATGCTTATATTTCGGATATATTCAGGGATAATTTTATTTTTTATATTATCAAATGTAGTAATAACTAACATAAATCTATATTTTCCTACACGAGGATTTCTTTTCCATCTATTATTAACACCATTTTCATAATATTGCTTTTCATTTCTAGGATTTCCAACTATACGAAAAGTATCTTTAACAATATAAAATCTACCATCTGCAGGTATTTCAAATGTAGTTTTAAATTCTACATTTGTATCTTCCCAACTACCATAAAAATTCTCATCTGCATAAATATGTTGTTTATTTTGTTTTGCAGAATCAATTTCAGGGAATTTATATGTTTCATTTTGATAGTAAATTTTATAATAAAATTTTTGTGCTTGCTTACTTTTATTTTTGATTTTAAATTCGAAAATAAAGCCCTTATCATCAACTTGTTTTGAGGAAGGAATAATTATACCATCTATAGCATTATTATAATCAATATATATAAGTTTGTCAGCTTCAAAATCATGTGTAATATTGTTAATAGTATCTACAAAATAATTAGTTATAGGGTAAAAGTCTTTTAATTCAAAAATATTGTTATTTATATAATTATCATTAACATTTATGCAACTATTTATAAATATAATTATACAAAAGATACAAAATTTAATAATTCTAAAACAGTATTCAAGCATAATAAAAATTTTAAGATAAATTATATTATATTCATTATTTATCTAACATTCAATTAAATGTATACAATTCTACTTTATCTAAGAAATATTGATTTTTTCGTTCCAAGTTCAAGGTTGATATTGTTAATAATGATGTAATATCAGGATACAAAAACATACCTTCTATTAATTTTAAGTGTTCATAATATTTAGGATTTTTATCTGTATCGTAGCCTTTAAAATCTACATTATACAAAATCTTCAAAGTATCATTATTATATGTTATAATTTTTAAATCAAAATATTTATCACTACTATATTTCAAAAAAAAGTTATCTTTTTTAAATTTTAAAAAATAAAATTTATCTGTTTTTTTTATAGTGTCATAACTTTTAAAATAAATTAAATCTTTATCTTTTGGGAATAAAATGCTTATAAAATTCTTATATTTTTGAGAATATTTATATATTGTTATAATAGAATTTTCATCTTTAATATTTTTACCATAAAACATGAGAGCAACTGTTTCAAGTCCTTTAATATTTCCACAATATACATTTAAATCATATTTACTCCCATCAAAATATTTTAATTTACCTCTACTAATTTCAAGCAAGTTGTTATTTATAAATTTATACATAGTCCACTGACCATTATTTTCGGCTACAAGCAATTCTATTTTTGTATCATTATCAAAATCTGCAATATAAATGTTAGCATCATTGTTCAATTTAATATTTTCATTAAAATTTTTACTATCCAATATAACAGATAATGAAGCTGAAAATTTTTTTGAATATATGCTATGATTATTCATATTTACCTTTAATACAAACAAAGATTTATATTTTTTATCATAAATGATAATTTCATCGAGCCCGTCATAATTAATATCTGCAGTATAAATATTTGAATAATTAGGCGATAGCTGAATAATATTATCATTCAATTTCAACAAAGAGCCAACAAAATTATTTTGTTCACTACAATAATGGTATAAAACTGGTTGTTTATCAAAACTAATAATCGACTGTAATTTATTATCTATAAAAAAGCCTGTTATTAACAATTGCTTTGTGGTAAAATCATCATTAGGGTTATTAGTCAATGATAAATTATTTTTTGTATTAATATTTTTTTTAAAAAGATATTTAACAGGATAAGGAGGTCCCTCATTTAAAAAAGGCTTTAATGTAAGATCACAAACTACTGATTTACCATATCTATCAGGCTCTTGTCCAAAAACTA
>DAOTOD010000096.1:0-5745 GCA_035451165.1 Bacteroidales bacterium | reverse complement strand
ACTATAGGTTTATTTCAGTTTGAATCTGAAGGTATGAGAGCTTATTTAAAGGAACTTAAACCTGAAAGTTTCGAAGATATAGTATCTATGAATGCTCTTTATAGACCAGGACCTAAAGACTTTATTCCTTTATTTATTGACAGAAAACTTAAACGTAAGCCTATTGAATATCCTCACGAACTTGTTGAAAATATTCTTAAACCAACTTATGGTATAATGGTTTATCAGGAGCAAATAATGCAAGTTGCTCAAATACTAGGAGGCTTTACACTTGGTAAGGCTGATATTCTAAGAAGAGCTATGGGGAAAAAAGACCCTGAAAAAATGGCTCAACAAAAAGCTTTATTCGTCGAAGGAGCCATGAAAAAAGGTATACCCCAGAAAAAAGCTGAAGAAATATTCGAAATTATGTTAGAGTTTGCTAAATATGGTTTTAATCGTTCTCATTCTGTAGGTTATTCATATCTGGCATTCCAAACAGGTTATCTTAAAGCCCATTATCCTCACGAATATATGGCTGCTGTATTAACATGCAATCTTGACGAGATTAAAAAAATTACTTTCTATACTGAAGAATGTAAACGTATGGGTATTAAAGTCTTAGGCCCTGATATTAATGAAAGTGATCTTAAATTTATTGTAAATTCACAAAACGAAATACGATTTGGAATGGGCGCTATTAAAGGTGTGGGAGAAGTAGCCGCACAATCAATTATTAATGAAAGAAATCAAAATGGCCCTTTTAAAAATATCTTCGACTTTGTACAAAGAATAAACCTAAGAACCATCAATAAAAAATCTATAGAAGCATTAGCCTTAGCAGGAGCTTTTGACTCATTCAAAAATACTCACCGAGCTCAATTTTTTTATCAAGAAAAAAATGAAAATATCACATTTATCGAAAAACTTATAAAATACGCTTCTTCTTATCAAGCTAAAATAAACACCTCGCAACACAACCTCTTTGGTGAAAATGAAACTAAAGAAGTAAATATGACCAACCCTCCAATGCCTAATTGCGATGAATGGTCATTATTAGAAAAATTAAAAAAAGAAAAAGAAGTAATAGGTTTCTATATTTCAGGCCATCCACTTCAAGAATATGAACTAGAATTAAAAAAGTTTTGCAATACTTCTATAGAACAGCTTAAAAAAAACATTAAAAATTATACAAATAAAGAATTTGCCCTAGCTGGAATAATAACTTCGTTTGACGAAAAACTTACAAAAAATGGTAATCGCTATGGTACCTTTAATATTGAAGATTATACTGATAACATGAATATCACATTATGGCTTGAAGACTTTTTAAAATGGAAACATTTTCTTATTCCTAATACATTTATTTATTTAAAAGGTAAAACTATTATACGAAAACTAAAAAATGATGAAAAAATTGATATTAAAATAACTTCCATGATGTTACTATCAGAGGTACTAAATAAAATAGCAAAAAAAATAACATTAAAAATGTCTGTTTATGAACTAAATCAAGAAACACTTAAAAAAATAAATAATCTTATTCTATCAACCCCGGGTAATTGTAACATTTCTTTTGAATTAGAAGATAAAAATGAAGATATTAAAATTACATTAACTTCTAATCATTATTTGGTAAATGGAGGAGATTTTATTAAAAATATAAAAAAAGATATACCCAATGCTAATTTTATATTACAATAAAAGTTCATATTTATATTTTTAATAATTTTATAAAAATTTTTTAATTATGGCAATAGAAATAAACGATAACAATTTTAACGAAATCATAAATAAATCTTTTGAAAAACCTTTAGTTATTGACTTATGGGCAGAATGGTGCGGACCATGCAGAATGATTGCCCCTATTATTAATGAACTAGCTAATGAATATGAAGGTAAAGCTATCATAGGTAAAGTTAATGTTGATAATAACCCTACTATAACTACTAAATTTGCTATTAGAAATATACCTACAATATTATTTATTAAAAATGGAGAAGTAGTTGACAAACAAGTAGGTGTTGCACCAAAAGCAGTAATAGAAAGTAAAATTAAAACCCTATTATAACTCCTTTAACAAAATAATGACTAATAATAATAATCTTAACCTGCAAAACCTTCAACAATTTGGATATTTAGATTTTTTTGCTAAACAAGTAGTAGAAGGTTTTATCACAGGCTTCCACAAAAGCCCTTTTCACGGTTTTTCAGTTGAATTTGCTGAACATAGACTTTATAATCATGGTGAATCTACTCGATTTATTGATTGGAAATTATTTGCTAGAACAGAAAAATTATTTATAAAAAAATTTGAAGAAGAAACTAATTTGAGATGCCAAATAATTATAGATAACTCTTCTTCTATGTATTTCCCAGTGATAGACAAATTATCAATAAATAATCTTAATAAAATACACTTTTCTGTGTATGCTACTGCTGTAATACTATATTTGCTTAGAAAACAAAGAGATGCTTTTGGACTAACAATATTTTCAGACAAAACTGATTTACATACAGAAGCTAAATCTAATTCTGCTCATCATAAATTTTTAATAACCGAACTTGAAAAATTACTAATACCTTATCAATCCGAAAATCCCCAAAAAACTAATATAACTACAGTATTACACGAAATAGCCGAAAAAATACACAAAAGATCATTAGTAATATTGTTTAGCGACATGATAGAATCTTCAAATAACTTAAAAGAAATACTCTCAGCTCTCCAACATTTACGATATAATAAGCACGAAGTAATATTATTTCATGTTGTTGATAATATAAAAGAACTTTATCTAAATTTCGAAAATAAGCCTTTCAAATTTATTGATATGGAAACTAAAAAAGAAGTTAAAGTATATCCTCATGAAATTAAAGAGGCTTATAAAACAAAATTCCTAAAATTTATAGAAGAACTTAAATTAAAATGTGGACAATATAATATCGAATTTGTAGAAGCCGATATTAATAAAGGCTTCAATCAGATTATCCTACCCTTTTTAGTAAAAAGAGCAAAATTATACTAAAAATCTATTATCAATAATATATTTTACCTAATAAATCAAAGTAACCAACTATGATCATTGCCTTAAGTTAATACCCTTTCTTATGATTTATAATGTTATATTTAAGTTAAAACTATTTACACTTGGTTTGTACAAATTTTTTATCCCTTTTTTCTTAATCAGTAAATACTATCTATAAAATTATAACTTATGTATAACCCTTCTACACAACTTACAAAAGTTATATTTTGAGCTTAAACTAACAATTAAAACAAAAAATAATAAAAAAATATTTTTTTAACATAATATAAAAAATAATTACTTTTGCACTAATTAAGTTAATATAACTTAATACTAATATTTTTATAAATTTAAAAATATAATATTATAATTAAATAAAAGTTGTTTACGAGTCAAAAATACTTTATTTTACTTTACAGCATATTTTTTGCTGTAACATTATTTTTTGCAATATTAATAAATAATCTTTTATTAAAATTTTCTAAAACACTTGGCATTAGGGATAAAGAATTATTACAAGCAAGATGGGCCTCAACAACTAAACCTTCTATAGGTGGTGTATCATTTTATATTTGTTTTTTACTTTCTATCATTGCTTACCCATATTTTATAGATACTAAAATTTTATTATGTAATTTCCAATTTTTAGGTATTATATGGGCAGCTACTTTAGCTTTTATTATGGGCTTATTTGATGATGCCTTTAACACTAATGTATGGGTTAAACTGTTTTCACAAATAGGCTGTACTATAATACTTATTGTTACAGGTACAATAATTAAAATATTTAACAGTGACTATCTAAATTATTTAATTACTATAATATGGGTAGTAGGAATGATGAATTCAATTAATATGCTTGATAATATGGATGCTATTACTACTATAATAGCTATACCCATAATCCTTACAATTATAATAACACTAATGATTTTTTCAGGTATGGATAATCCTTACTTGTTTGCTTTAATAGGATTATTGTCAACACTTATAGGTTTTCTATTTTTCAACTGGCATCCTGCAAAAATGTATATGGGAGATACTGGAAGTCAATTCTTAGGATTTATATTAGCTTTTATTGGTATTACATTTTTCTGGAACTTTAAAACAGAAACTGGAATTACAACTATAGCACAAAAATTTATATCTGTTGCTCTTGCCTTTGCACTACCACTTATAGATACTACCACAGTATTTATTAAAAGGATTAATAAAGGCAAATCTCCTTTTATAGGAGGACGTGACCATACAACTCACCACTTGTTTTATGTAGGCCTATCAGAAAAGCAAATAGCCTTATTATACGGAATTATTACTATTATTTATTCATTCTTATCAATAACTGTCTTATATTTTATACCTGTTTGGTATTTTATTCATGCTATAGTTTTTAGCTTATTTTTTATTTTATTATTTGTAATATTATTTTATATTGCAAATAAAAACATAAACAAAGAATAATTTTTCTTATTAAAATTTAATCATGAAAATCAAAAGCCTTGACTTTAATAAATGGCATATAATTATATTATGTGCTTGCTTTATTTTGATATTATTATCCTTCTCAAAATTTCAAAATGGTAACCCAGATAATGATTATCAAAACGTTTTTAAAAAAAGTTATAAAATATTATCTCCATATATACCTACTAAAATTGAATTTGCCGGCGAAAAGGTACCTCTTGAATTATTCTATGTAAAAGAATCATTAGAAAGAGAATTAATAGTAAACACTTACTGGCAAAGTAATACCCTGTTAATGATTAAACGTGCTAATCGTTTTTTCCCTATAATCGAAAATATATTAAAAGAAAATAATATACCCGATGATTTTAAATATCTAGCTCTTATTGAAAGCAATTTTGATAATGTAGTTTCTCCAGCAGGAGCTACAGGATTTTGGCAATTTATGAAAGAGATTGCTAAAAAATATGGATTAGAAATTACTGATGAAATTGATGAAAGATATAATTTAGAAAAAGCTACTTCTGCTGCTTGTAAATATCTTAAAGAATTATATAGAACATTTGGCAGTTGGACCAACACCGCTGCAGCTTATAATTTAGGAAGTACAAAATTTAATGAAATAATTACAACACAAAAAACTAACAATTATTACTTTATGAGCTTAAATAATGAAACTTCCAGATATATATACAGAATACTGGCAGTTAAAATTATATTATCAAACCCTTCTAAATATGGATTTTATTTAAGAAAAAAAGACTTATATTATCCTATACCTATAACTAAATACTCAATAGATACAACTATTAATAATTTAGCTGATTTTGCAATAAAAATGAAAGCAAGTTATAAAATCCTTAAAATATTTAATCCATGGTTACGCAAAAATTCTCTAACTAATCCTAACAAAAAAAATTATATTATTTGCTTGCCCACCGATAGTAGTATTTATACAGATAAAATTCTTAAAATATATGAAGATGACTATTTTATAATAAATGACACCTTAACTATTGATCAATTAAGATAATCTTTAATTCAAACTTAGTACATTCTTTTTGCTTATCTTTGCAAACTTTACTATATAAAAAATGAATGATATTCAATCTATAATAATAAATCCTACTGTTGACACTATATATTATCCTCATGAAGTTGAAAAATACTATACTCATGAAAATCATCTGTTATGCATTGAAGGAGCAAGAGTACATAACTTAAAAAATATCGATGTTTGCATTCCACGAAATAAGCTTGTAGTAATAACCGG
>DAOTOD010000095.1:235-5757 GCA_035451165.1 Bacteroidales bacterium | reverse complement strand
TTAACGAAATATTAATTAGACAAAAGTTGTATAATTAAATTAGCCTATATTAATTTAACTTATATAGGCTAATTTAATTATACAACTTTTGTCTAATTAATATTTCGTTAAGTTACATAATTTTGTTTACTTATATAATAAAACATATGTTTTAAATATACAAATTATAATATGTAATGAGATTTTGTTTTATTCTAAATAATTAATATATTTATAGCAATTAAATTTAAAATTAAAAAAATTATGAAATTACATTATTTTACACTAAAAATTATAGCTATATTAATATTAACCTCTTTTTTGAGCATCACAACAAATGCTCAAACAGGAGTTGCAATTAATACAAGTGGTGCAATAGCTGACCCATCTGCAATGCTTGATGTGTCAAGTACAGCAAAAGGAGTTTTAATTCCCCGAATGACATCTACTGACCGTCTTGCAATAGTTAATCCAGCAAGAGGTTTATTAATTTACCAAATTGACGCTCCCGAAGGATTTTGGTACTTTGATGGAAGTTCGTGGGCCCAATTAGGCGGAAGTGGTGGCGGCGGTGGAACAAATATTGTTTGTGCCTCTCCTTCAGGGAATGAAACAGCAAGATATGACGCTACAAATGGACAATGGGAATGTAGTAAAATGTTACAAATTATGAAAGAAACTTCGGGGAGCTACGTTTCAATTGGTAATAATTTTACACCTAGTAGTCGCTATTTTACTTTATGGATTAGAGACAGAGATACTGTAACTTATCCACCTGATCCTACCATATATTACTATGACGTTACAAGAGTAGGGATTGGCTATTCGCCTTACTCGAGCTCATCTGTTGCTTTAAGTGTTGATGGTGGAGCACATATAGATGATGGTTTAAGAGTAGGTACAACATCTACACCACCAACAGACGGAATTCTATCTTATGGTGAAATAAAAACAACTTATGGGGATATAACCGTAGGGAGTACATCTAATAGTTTTAACATAGGTAGTTACTCAGGTATAACAACTACTTTGTCTTATATTGCTAGTATAAGTACCTACACTAAATCAGTTTATGTCGCAACTGCTGCAGCTAGTACTGCAAGTCATTCCGCAGTAAGAGTTATAACATCATTAAGCATGTGTACAAAATCATTTACTATAAAAGGAGGAATAATTGTAGGGGCATATTAAAAATATTACTTTGTATTTTAAAAAGCAATTTTGTTATTCTTGCAATTTATTAAATAACTTAAGTGTTGTAATGGTTAATTATTTTGTGCCATAAGCAATGAAAATATATTAGAATTTAATTTTTTAAATGTAATATAAATTAAATAAAATTTTTGAATTTTCAGTATAAGTAAATTTTTATTACCTATTTAACAAAAAAGAATTAATATATAAATTCTTTTATTCTCAAAGTATCTTGATTAAGATGCTTTCTAGTATCTTTTATGAAAATTTCAAAACTATTTATATCAGTAGAATTCATTATTTTTTTTAAAGAATCATTACCATAATAAGAAACTGGTAAAATATAATAATATACAGGATTTAAAGTTTTATAAACCCATACAGGATAATATCTCACATCACAAATTAAAGTGTTAGAAGTATATTTATTTTTAACAAGCGAAAAACTGGCAAGTAACCCGCCATCAGTATATTGCCGACGTTGATTTGAAATTAAGTTGCCGAGCGACCATATAACAAGCTTATTTTTATATTTATCATCATTAAAAAATTCTATTGGTTGTATAACGTGAGGATGAGAACCAATTATAATGTCAACACCTTTAGAAAAAAGAAATTCAGCAAGTTTCTTTTGTTCTTTATTGGGTTCACGTTCATATTCGTTACCCCAATGTAATGTAGCTATTATAAAATCAGGGTTTATAGTTTTAAGTTTTAATAAATCAGCAGATATTATTGCTGTATCTATTAAGTTTACAATCACAGGCTCCGGAATTTTAATTCCATTAGTACCATAAGTGTAATTTAAAATAGCTATTTTCAATCCATTCATATTAACAATAGCTGGATATAAACTATCTCTATAATTTTTATTTTTAAAGATTCCTGTAAAGTTAATGTTAAAACTATCTAAAATTTGTATAGTTCTTAATATTCCATTTAGGCCACGGTCAACTGAATGATTATTAGCAGTGAGAAAAAAATTAAAACCTGCTTTTTTTAAAGCTAAAGCGTAAGCATCAGGAGCACAAAATTGTGGATAACCACTATAAGGGGGAGGACCTAAAGTTGTTTCAAAATTTACTATACTCAAATCAAATTGTTTAATTAATGGAGAGATATATTGAAAATAATGATCAAAATTGTAATCATTTGTTTCTTTATTAAATCCTGCAACAATTTGCGGTTCATGCATCATAGCATCACCGGCAACAATAACTTTAACATTTATAAGACTATCACTATAATCATTTTGAATTATTGCAGATTTAGATAAAAAATAATAATCACTAAAATTAAAGCCTACTATAAAAACAATAATAAAGAAGAGAAATTTTGCAAAATTTGCTTTATTAATCATTTATTTGACTACAATAAATTTAACAGTTTTACTAATATAATCACCTTTAACGCTCATACAATATACACCTGTTGGGACATTTCCAATATTATATTGCAAATTGTATTGATGATTATTTATTTTCAGTATATTACTATAAATACTATTACCTAAATAATCAGAAATATTTATAAATAAATTACTTTCCTCGTTTTCTAATTCGATTAATACATTTATTTGATTATTAACTTTCACCGGATTAGGGAATAATTTTATTTTATAATTATTTAAAGGGGTTATTTCCGCAAGGCCCATTACATGAGTAGAATTAGTATCGGCATAACAATTACTATCTGTTTTAACAAAAAATATATTAGTAAGGCCTATACCTTTGCTATCAGTAGTTCCTGTAAAGAAATATCCTCCATCGGAAGCATAACCAGCAGTATAACCAATATCATCAGAATAGCCTCCGAATGTATGGCCGTGAAGAAAGTCACCATTACCTAAGACTACATGAGTAAACAATTCTTTATTGCCCCATCCCCATGTAGTAGTATACCCTGTCATAACATATAATCCGTTAGTTTTTTGTTTAACATCAAAAAATTCTTCATCTTGATTATTAAAATAAATATAATCCCATAAATAAATGCCATTAGAATTAGTTTTTACAAGCCATGGGTCAAGATTTATTGTAGGAGGTGAATTAGAAGAGCCTACTATTACATAACCTCCATCTATAGTAGGTCTTACGCTATATGCTTTATCATCTCCAGCATGTCCAAAGGTTCTGGTCCATAGTGTATCTCCATTGGGAGTAATTTTAACCATAAAGAAATCATAATTACCATTACCGAAGCTATTAGTATATCCAGCAGCTATAAAATTACCATCATGCGTAGTATCTATACAATTAATTACATCATCACCTAAGCCACCAAATGTTTTTGTCCATAAAGTATCTCCGTTAAAATTTATACCGGCTATAAAAGCATCGGCCATACCAGATGTATTATTATAAGTTTTACCAGCTATAATATAGCCTACATTAGGCATAATGGCAACAGAGTTAGCCATGTCCCAGTCGGGGCCTCCAAAGTTTTTTTGCCATTCGACATTTGCTAATGAATCTGTTTTAATAATTAAAAAATCATATCCTCCTGTATTTAAAGAATTGATATAGCCAGTAATAATAAAGCCTTTATCTAAAGTTTGCTTAAAATCATTTGCCCATAAAAGATTTTGATCTCCAATAGCTTTATCCCATTGTAATAATCCATATTTATTAGTTTTAATAATATATATATCAGTATTACCAGAGAATCCGCTTTTATTACCAAGAATAACAAAGCCACTATCAGGGGTTTGTATAGCAGCTATACCATAATTAAAACCTGCTAACCCATAAGTATGTTGAAAAGAAGGAATTTGAGCCTTAATAGTATTGATAATAATAAAAAACAATAATGTATTATAATATAATATTATTTTATGCTTTTTCATTTTTGCAAATTAAATAACACTGAAAAATAAGCACTCAAACCTGAGCTTTTATAAGGTAATAAAAGTCCGTTTATATCGTCAGAGCCTGTATTTATTTCGAGATATTTATTTTTAAAAGACAATTGTATGCCGGCATTAATTTTATTAAAGCCTCCATAAGATACTGCAGGACTAATTTTTAAAAATTTATTTAATTTGTATTCTGCAGTAAGCTTATATTTAGGTCTATAAGGTATAAACAGTATATAATTTAAGTCAAAATAAACATAAAAAAAATCTTTTATAACGGGATAAGATAAGCCTGCCGATAAATTACAAGGTACAGGTATAAAAAAAGTTTCTTTTTTATAAGAAGGTATATAACTATTAATAATACTATCACTATTACCTATATTCCAAGTCATATTACCATTTTGGATAACTTTATTTAATTCAATACCATCAAAGCGAAAAGCAGTATCATGTGTTAAATTCAAAGAGTTTTTATTCATTTTGATAAAGCCCAAATTATGAATTAAAAAATAATATTTTAATTTTTTATAAGATAAAAATTTATAAAATAAATCGGTTGAAACACCATAACCATTAAAAGATATAAATGATTTTGCATTAGTATCAGATATATTAGAAGTAAAATTTGCTTTTACATTAATAAATTCAGCATAAGGAGCAGTATATAATTCAGCGTTTTTCAAATGAATATTTTTATACTTAGTTGTTATTAAAAAATTAAGAGTTACGCTACCTAAAGCAATACCATTTTCATTAGATATTCTTTTATAAATACCACCTCCTATTTTATCATAAGCTAGTGATATAAATTTATTATCATTTAAAATTATAGTATCATTTTCAAAACTTTTATTTCCAATAAAAGCTAAGCGAAACAAATCGTTTTGAAATTTAACAGAAAGCATATAATTTGATTCTATGCCAACAAAAAAGCCTATTAATCCAGTTTTAGACAAAGTATTATATTGATCAACCATATAATAAGCACTACCAGAAAAGCAAGCCCCAGCATAATTTTTATTATTCATTCTTTTAAGAGATTCATTTTTTATTTTATCAGAAATAAAACCACTATTAAGCCATGTTTGAATAAATTTAGTATTTAAAGAAGTTGAATTAGCAAAGCCTTGTGTTGAAAAAAATATACCTCTTTTAGAAATGCAAGTATCATGTAAAAAAGAATAAAAATTTTGAGTTTGTATATCAAAACTCAAAAAAACGATACATAATATAAGACTTACTTTTTTCAATATTTGTTATTAAATAAATAATTAAAACTTCCTGTCAAATTTAGATTTAATCTATAATAATCATATAGCTTAATATAATGTACTTGACTTGCTGTATTAAAAATAGCTTTTATTACCATATATTTAGTTCTTTTCAGATTATATATTTTTTCAGATGTTAAGGGTATTTTAATAATAGATTTTTTAGGGGATGTAACCATATAAGAAGCATTAAGACCAGCAGCTAAAATATTTTGATTAGA
>DAOTOD010000095.1:0-225 GCA_035451165.1 Bacteroidales bacterium | reverse complement strand
ATAAGAGAATCTATAACTTGTTTATATTCATTCAACATCAATAAGCTAACATTAACATGGAAAGGGAATCCATTATCTGCATTAAGATAAAATACGCCTTCAATAATATCATCAAGATTATTGGTAAGATTAAAAGCAACAGTATCCATTAAAGTAATATTATCAGCTATTACAGAAAGGGGAATATCTATATCTATATATGATTTTAAACCATAACCGTTATAC
>DAOTOD010000094.1:0-5759 GCA_035451165.1 Bacteroidales bacterium | reverse complement strand
AAATATTTTTAATAGTTCTTCAGCTGATTTTATGCTATCATCATAATATTTTTTATAATCAAGTTGAAAAGACTCGTACATTAAATAATCTGGAGGCAAAACAACTGATGGGTTGTTATTGATAAAATTTTTATTATGCTTATATTTTATTAGCTTCAAGAATAAATATCTTAAATAATCAAAAAACTTATATAATCTTATTTTGCGTAAAATATAGCCTAACAATTGTTTATTCATTATTTTACAAAAAATATAACATACATTTTGCTAAAATATTTAAAAAATTAATACTTAAACATAAACAATCAAAAAAATAACATATTAAATAAGCATTCATATTCAACTGCTCACTACTTATAATCTCATTTTGTTTTTACATAATAATTTTATCGCACATTAAATTAAAAATGTAGCAAGGAAAATGTTATTTTCACAACAAAAAATGTATAACCTAAAACATATAAAAATGAAAACAAACATTTTTCTGTTAGCATTAATTTTTTTAACAAAATCTTATTCTTATGCAGCTTTTGAAGATTATTTTTTGAACAAAACTATGCGTATAGATTATTTTCACACGGGCAATTATGAATTTGAATATTATTCGATAGATGAAGTCATAGAAGAACCCTTTTGGGGTGGCTCCTTAATTAATTTAATTGATACTTTTAACTATGGTAAATATAAATTTGAGGTTTATGATGCAATAAGTAATAAACTCATATATTCTAGAGGGTATTCTACACTTTTTGCTGAGTGGCAAAATACTCAAGAAGCTAAGTATACATCACGTACTTTTAATGAAACTATTATTTTTCCATATCCTAAAAAACAAGTAAAAATAGAGTTTTATTCCCGAAACAAAAAAAATAAATGGGAAAAAAAATTTGAATATTTTATAGATCCTTATAATTATTTTATTGTAAAAGAGCGTAGACATACAGCTAAAGTTTATGATATATATATATCAGGCGCATCAAATAACAAACTCGACATTGTTATTATACCCGATGGTTATACAAAAGACGAATTAAACAAATTTTATAACGATTGTAACCGTTTTGCTAATTATCTTCTTAATACTTCTCCTTTTAAAGAAAATAAAAATTTAATAAACATAAGAGCAATCGAAGTAATATCAACTGAAAGTGGTGCCGATATTCCTGGCAAAGATGTATGGAAAAATACTGCCTTAAACACCTCATTTTATACTCTTGGCACTGAACGCTATTTAATGTCTAATGCATATAAAATTGTAAGAGATTATGCTTCAAATACTTGGTATGATCAAATTTATATATTAGTAAATACTAATCAATATGGTGGAGGTGGTATATATAATTATTATTCTGTTTGTACAAGCGATAATAAATTGGCAAACTTTGTTTTTATACATGAATTTGGGCATAGTTTTGCAGGTTTAGCAGATGAATATTATACCTCTGATGTTTCTGTAGAAAATTTTTATCCTTTAGATGTTGAACCATGGGAACCTAACATAACAACTTTAGTCGATTTTAAATCTAAATGGGAAAACCTTTTATCTAAAGACATACCTGTACCAACTCCTGATATTATGCTATATAACGGGCAAATAGGCGTTTTTGAAGGTGCTGGATACTCTGCAAAAGGTATTTACAGGCCTTTTAGAGATTGTCATATGAAATCAGCTTCATATGGTAATTTTTGCCCTGTATGTAAAAATGCCATTATTAGAATGTTAAAATTTTATTCAGATTAAACAAATAAATAATTATTAACCTTAAAAATTTATCAGTTATGAGAAGCCTTTCAATTAAATTTATGATTTGCTTTATTGCAATAACAAATTTCATAGTTACTTTAAAAAGCCAAAACGTAGGCATAGGTACAAATTTACCTGACAATTCTGCCTTACTTGAACTTAAATCTATTGATAAAGGCTTACTCATACCACGGTTAACAACTTCTCAACGATTAGCTATAACTTCACCAGCAGCAGGTCTTTTAGTATATGATATCAATTACAAGCAATTTTGGTATTTTGATGGCATACAATGGGTACAAGCAATAGGACCTACCGGTTTACAAGGTATACCAGGAGTAACAGGAGCTACTGGAGCAACAGGCCCTACCGGAGCCATTGGAGCTACTGGAGCAACAGGAGCTACTGGGCCACTAGTACCAGGTTGGTTTGGTCAAACACTACATCATGATGGTAATACATGGGTAGCTAACAGCTTTTTATTTAACACAGGTAATGAAATTGGCATAAACACTACTGCACCCCTTAGTAAATTACATGTTAATAATGGCTCTGTAATGTTTTCAGGTGATGCTGGTAATACTCCTATAAATGGTATAGGCACTCGATTTATGTGGATACCGTCTAAAAAAGCTATAAGAGCTGGTGAAGTAAATGGAGCACATTGGAATGATATAAATATTGGCATGTGGTCAGTAGCCTTTGGGTTTTCCACAGTAGCACAAGGAGCCAACTCAGTTTCTATGGGATTAAGTAATACTGTAACAGGATCAGCAGCTACAGCCTTTGGGAGTAATAATATAGCTTCAGGGATAAGTGCTTTTGCTGTAAGTGATTATGCTTCTGCAGCAGGGCCATATTCTATAGCTTTAGGAAGATGGACATCAGCAGCAAAAGATTATTGTGTAGCAATTGGTGCAGCAACTTGTGCAACAGGTCATAATTCAACAGCTATTGGGAATCAAACAAAAGCGATGGGAGAAAATTCAATGGCAACAGGTAACGAAAGTGTTGCATCAGGGGTTAATTCAACTGCTATGGGTTTTAAAACAACTGCTTCAGGCGATTTTTCTTTTGCAATTTCAAGGTATACAAAAGCATCTAATTATTGTGCCACAGCAATAGGCAATTACACAGTAGCAAGAGGAGAATCATCTTTTGCAGCAGGTACATATTCAACAGCTATTGGCTATGGTGCAGTAAGCTTTGGGTACAATACTATTGCCAGATCAAGTAACTCGCTAGTAATCGGAAAATGGAATGTAATAAGTGGAGATTCTTTACAATGGATTACTACCGATCCTGCTTTTACTATAGGTAATGGTTATGGGAATAATAACAGGTACAACGCCTTGAATGCAATGAAAGATGGGAATTTGTACATAGCAGGTTCTTTATATCAATCGTCTGATATAAATATTAAAGAAAATATCATTCCTTTAGAAAATATTACAAACAAACTCAAAAATATTACTCCTATATATTTTAATTTTATTGATGAAAAAGTACATCCTAAAGGCAGGCATATAGGTTTAATAGCCCAAGAAGTTCAAGAACAATTCCCAGAGTTAGTAATGACAAGTCCTAATGGTCATTTAGCTGTAGATTACGCAAGTATGTCAGCAGTTTTAATACAAGTCATCAAAGAACAACAAGAAATGATAGTAAAACAAAATCAGGAAATAAATAAAATAAATAATGAATTAGAGCTTGTAAAAAACATATTAGGTACCAATAGATAATCTATAAAATCTAATTATTAAACAATTATGAAAAAATATATTCAGCAAATTTTGTAATAAAAGCTAAAGTTTTATGAGGTTCTTCAATATATCCCATATGCCCTGTATTCAGAATTTCTACCCAACACTCTGAAGATAATTCTATTTGTGCTAATGCTTTACTAAAAGGTATTCGATTATCTTGTTTACCAAGTATGTAAAATAAAGGCACCTTTAGTTTAGCTATAGTTTCAAGATGACTATTCCGGGTTTTCATACCTGTTAAAGCAGCAATGAGCCCGGAAGTTGTCATATACATATTAGCATAATTTTTAAGCTCATCGATTTTTTTTATAAGTTTTTTTCTATTTTCTATAGAAAATAAATCAGGGATAAAATTATTTAAAAAAGACACTTTATTTTCTTTAACAATTTTAATCACTCTATCTCGGTTATCTTTTTCTTCTTGTGTATCGGCCGCTGCCTGAGAATGAAATAAGCCTACCCCTTTTAGCAAATCAGGGTATAAAGAAGCAAATTCAAGGCTTACGTAACCTCCCATAGAATGACCGATTAACAATATTTTTTTTATTTTAAGTTGATCCAGCACATATTTAACTATTTTAGCCATAAATGACATAGAATGGACATTGCTATATGAAGAAGTTTTGCCATGACCTGGTAAATCTATAGCTATTATCCTATATTTATCTTTAAGTTCTTCAATAAAGTTGTCCCAAATTTCAATCGATTCAGTAAATCCATGTAAAAAAACTATACAATCTGTATTTTCACCAACATCTACATATCTTATAATGCCATTTTCAAAATTTAAAAACTTATCCATTGTTATATAAAATTATTTAGACATTAAAGCTTCTATTTCTCCAACTTCAATTGGGACAGTTGCCATAAGGTCAACAGGCCCATTTTCTGTAACTAATATATCATTTTCAATTCTTATGCCTATTTCTTCTTCAGGAATATATATACCTGGTTCACAAGAAAATAACATCCCGGCTTTCAAAAGTTCTTGTTTACTTCCTACATCATGAACATCAAGTCCCATAAAATGAGAAGTACCATGCATATAATATTTAAAAAACATAGGTTTTTCAGGATTTTGTTTTTTTACATCTTCTTCTGTAAAAAGCCCTAATTTTATCATTTCTTCTTCCATCAATTTACAAACCTCACTATGATAAGTATCAATAGTAGTTCCCACTACAAGCTTTTTTATAGCTTGTTTCATAACTCTTAACACTGCATTATAGCAATCTTTTTGACGCTGAGTAAACTTACCATTTACAGGTATGGTTCTAGAGAGATCGCTGGCATAATTAGCATATTCTGCTCCAAAATCAAGTAAAAGCAAGTCTCCATCTTTACATTCTTTATTATTTTCAACATAATGCAATATACATGCATTTTTACCTGAAGCAATTATTGGAGAATAAGCATGACCTGTAGCTCTATTTTTTATAAACTCGTGAGTAATTTCAGCTTCTATTTCATATTCCATAACACCAGGTTTTACGAATGAAAGTACACGACGAAAAGCTTTTTCAGTTATTTCACATGCTTTACTTATTAATTCTATTTCTAAAGGCGACTTAATAGTTCTTAAATTAGTCATAATAGGAGCGGACCGATAATAAGTATGCAAAGGATATTTAGCTTTAATGTTATCCGCAAATCTTAATTCTTTATAAGGGACTTCAGTAGAAAATCTTATATTTTCATTAATATTAAGATAAACATTTTCAGAAGTTGACATTACTTCTTTCAAAACATTTTCAAATTCATCAAGCCACATAACAGTTTTAATTCCTGACGTAGCTGTAGCTTCTTCTTTAGTATATTTATGTCCATACCATATAGCTATATGTTCATTCGTTTCTACTAAAAATAATATTTCCCTGTATTTATGATTAGGGCAATTAGGAGCTAAAAGCAAAATAGATTTTTCCTGATCAATACCAGTAAGATAAAAAAAGTCTGAATTCTGTCTAAAAGGAAAACATTGATCACCGTTTCTAGGCATTTCATCATTAGAAACAAAAATTGCTAATGATTTAGGTTTCATCATTCTAAGAAAATTCTTTCTGTTATTGATGAATAATTCTGGATTAATTGGCAAGTATCTCATAATTTTTACTTTTTTTAATAAAATAATTTTCCTTTAAATAATTTTTAAATAATAACACTATTACAAAACTAAAAAGTTTTCAGTAAAAGCAAATTTAATTTTATTACAAAAGCCTAGTAAAAAACAAAATTTTATTGTGCTATTA
>DAOTOD010000093.1:0-5786 GCA_035451165.1 Bacteroidales bacterium | reverse complement strand
AGTCGTTTTATAAAATTCTCCTAAGTCAATATAGGTCTTACCTAATTCAAATTTAAAATTATTATTAACGCTAATTTTTATAGCTTCGTTAAAATATTCAAAAGCTTTTATATTTTCACCAAGTTTCAAATATATTAATCCAATATTATCAAATAATAAAGCTATGTTCTTATTATCATTAATAGTTATATATATATTTAAGGCTTTCTTATAAAATTCTAATGCTTTTACAAATTCTTGTCTTTTAGCATAAATAAACCCAATATTTTTATAGCTATCTGCAACCCCTTTTTTATTTGCCGTTTCATAATAAATTAAAAAAGCTTTCTTAATATTTTGAAGTGCTTTAAGATAACTTCCCATATTAATATAAAGCAAACCTAAGTTATTACATACATAAGCATATTCATTTTTTTCTCCCATTACTTGATAAATGTACAAAGCAACGTTATAATACTTTATAGCATTAGTTGTATCAGCTAAATTATTATAACACATACCTATCATGGCAGACAATTCTGCAATATTCTTTAAATGTTTAATTTCATATGCTATTTTAAGGCCTTTTTTACCATAATTTAAAGCATCTTCTACGTTATTATCAATATTTTCATAACATAATTTTTTTAAAATTTGAATTTTATGAATATTGTCCTTTGATATTTGCAATTCTATTAACAAACTATCGTTTATATTCTGACAAAAAATGTTATTGGAATAAGTTATAAATATTGTTATCAAAGGAACTAAAACAATTTTAAACATAAAAAATGTTGCTTTTATAGCAAATATATTAAAAAATAAATATTATTAAAATTATTTATGTAAATAATAAAAAGTAATACAATGCTAATTAAGAAAAAAATAAGAAGAAACCTTAAATAATAATACTAAGTAAAAGTAAATAAAACAATGATTATAATTAAATAATAAAAATTAAAATTTAAACCATGGTAATTTTTTTAACACATGCGGTGGACGTTGTTCATAAATTCTTTCAATAATATCAACTACTTTAAGCCCTTCAAGAGCATTTGTATTAACAGTAGTTCTACCTTTTAAGGTATCAACTACATTTTCTATAACATAATGATGATTAGCAGCAGAACCTTTATAACTACCATAATCATTGGCAGGATTACATGGAGCTAATTCTGGCATCTTATAATTTTCTATATTACAAAATTCTACTTCATTCATATATTGTCCACCTATTTTAACTGAACCTTTACTTCCAATAATAATTATACTACTTTCAAGATTCTTTTCCCACACTGCTGTAGAATATTGTAAACAACCTATGCCTCCATTAATAAAAGAAAAATTAACTATACCTGTATCTTCAAACTCTGTAAGATTTTGGTGATTACAATCAGCAAAAGTAGCTTTTATATCCTTTATATCACCAAACAGCCAATATAAAATATCAATAAAATGAGAAAATTGTGTAAACAAAGTACCACCATCAAGCGATAACGAACCTTTCCAGTCTTGTTTTTTATAGTAATTACTATCTCTATTCCAAAAACAATTAACTTGTACAAAGAAAATTTCACCTAGTAATTTACTATCAACCACATTTTTTATCCATACAGAAGGAGGTGAATAGCGATTTTGCATCACAAGAAAAACATGTCTTGATACTTGTAAAGATTTATAAATAATAGCTTCTGCATCTTTTTTACTCAAAGCCATAGGTTTTTCACACACAACATGTTTGCCTTTTTCAAGAGCCATTATACAATGTTTAGCATGCAATCCATTAGGTGTACAGACATTTAAAACATCAAAATTGACATTAGAATTAAAAAGCTCTTCAATAGAATTAAAAAAAGGTTCCGTACTATTTTCTAATCCAAGTTCACTTTTAGGCTTTATATCACATAAAGCTACTAGTTCTGTTTCGCCATTGCGCCTTATCATTTCTGCATGACGTTTACCAATATGCCCACAGCCTACTATAGCAAACTTTATTTTATCTTTAATAATAAATGATGACATCATGATAGTCAAACTTTACTTTATTTTTTTAACTTGACCATTTTCAAAAATATATACTTCTTTACTTTCAGGACATATAGCCTTATTATTTTCATCAAAAACAAGTCTATGACCATATTCACTCATCCATCCTTTTTGTACAGCAGGGTTCCCAACAACAAGAGCATAAGGAGGAACATTTTTGGTTACAACTGCTCCTGCTCCAATAAAAGCATATTCACCTATTTCGATCCCACATACTATAGTTGCATTAGCACCTATAGTAGCACCTCTTCTCACAATAGTTTGCATATACTTATCTCTTCTATTGATAATACTTCTAGGATTAATAACATTAGTAAAAACCATAGAAGGACCCAAAAAAACATCATCTTCACAAATCACTCCTGTATAAATAGACACATTATTTTGAACCTTCACGTTTTTACCAAGTTTAACACCAGGAGATACTACAACATTTTGTCCTAAATTGCATCCTTCTCCTATTTCACAATTACTCATTATATGAGAAAAATGCCATATTTTAACACCTCTACCTATTTTACAATTATCATCTATGATAGCTGTTTCATGAGCAAAATAATTCTTTTCCAATTTTTATATATTTTTTAATTGTTATTAAAATACTGAAGAACTGTATCTGTAATATATTTTAACTGATATTCATCTAATTCTGTATGCATAGGCAAAGAAATTACAGAATTACATAAATGTTCAGTAATAGGGAGATCTCCTTCTTTATATTGTAATGTTTTATATGCTTTCTGTAAATGTATGGGAACAGGATAATATACCATAGAAGGAATCCCTTTTTGTTCTAAAAACTTTTGTAACTCATTACGATTTTCATCTATTATTTTTAAAGTATATTGATGAAAAACATGAGTAGAATTAATTGAACGAGCAGGTATTTTTAATTTAGGATGATTATTGAAAGCCTTATCGTAATAATCAGCTGCTTTTTGTCGAGCTTGTATATATTCATCAAGATGTTTTAACTTAGCACTCAAAATAGCAGCTTGTATACTATCTAATCTGGAATTTACTCCAATTACATCATGGTAGTACCTATTTAACATACCATGATTAACTATCATCCTTATTTTATGAGCTAGTTCATCATCATTTGTAAAAATAGCTCCTCCGTCACCATAACATCCTAAATTTTTTGAAGGGAAAAAAGAAGTACAACCAATATCTCCTATAGTTCCTGATTTTTTACGTATACCATTATTAAATATGTATTCTGCACCTATCGATTGACAAGCATCCTCAATAACAAACAAATTAAACTCTGAAGCAATTGCCATAATAGCTTCCATATCAGCACATTGTCCAAATAAATGAACAGGAACAATAGCTTTAGTTTTAGGAGTAATAGCTTTTCTAACAGCTTCTGGGTCAATATTAAAAGTATCTGGAAGAACGTCAACTAATACAGGGACTAATTTTAAAAGTGCTATTACTTCAACTGTAGCAATAAAAGTAAAAGAAGTTGTTATAATTTCATCACCAGGCTGTAAATTTAAACTCATCATCGAAACTTGCAAAGCATCAGTTCCATTAGCACATGGGATAACATGTTTTACAGAAAGATATTTTTCTAATTCTTTTTGAAAAATCTTAACCTGTGGGCCATTTATAAACGAAGTACTTTCAATTACTTCTCTTATAGCTTCATCAATCTCATTTTTTATCTTATCATATTGACCCTTAAGGTCAACCATTTTGATTTGTTTCATTTATCAACTTATATTGTTAGTATATAATTTTTATTCGGGTACAAAGATAAAATTTTTAAACACTTAATAAATTATTTAACATTTGCAAAATCAAATCTTTTGCAGATAAAATAGCTTTATCAAGCCCTGCAAAATATTTACCACCAGCAACTGCATAAAACTTTTGACCGCCCCCACCTCCTTGAATTTCTTTAGCTAATGTTTTCACAATAAAAACTGCATCAAGCCCTTTGGCAACTACATCATCAGAAAGCATCACTGATAAAGAAGCTTTATTATCATAATTACTACCTATTATTAATATAAAATTGTTGTATCGATTTCTAAAATCAAAAGATAAATTTTTAATCTCCTCAGGTGTGCCGTCAAATTTAGTAGCAAGAAACTTTGTACCTTTTATATCAATCATTTTATCATAAAAATCTGGTATAATTTTTAAATATTTTTCTTTATTTAATTCTTCTATTTTTTTATTTAATTCATTAATTTCTAAAGACATTTGAGTTATAACTTTCAAAGGATCTTTAGGATTTTTTAACAAATTATTTATCTCTCTCAACAAGGTTAACTTATCATTAACATACTCTTCCGCAAACTCTCCTGTTACAGCCTCTATTCTTCTTATGCCAGCGGCTATAGCTGTCTCGGAAATAATTTTAAATAGCCCTATTTGCCCAGTCATTTTTACATGGCAACCTCCACACAATTCAACAGAACCTCCAAATTTTACGACTCTAACTTTATCTCCATACTTTTCACCAAACAAAGCAAGAGCTCCCATAGATTTAGCTTCTTCTATATGAATGTTTCTTTTTTCAAATAAACCTATATTATCTCTTATAAGTGAATTTACAAGCCTTTCTACTTCATAAAGTTCCTTATAAGTTATTTTCTGATAATGAGAAAAATCAAATCTTAATCTTTCTGCTTCGACCAATGAACCTTTTTGCTCAATATGCTTACCTAAAACTTCCCTAAGAGCAAAATGCAATAAATGAGTAGCTGTATGATTATTAGTAACTTTAAGTCTTTTATCTTTATCAACCTTTGCAATAAAAGTAACATTTAAATCTGCAGGTAATTTCTCCAAATAATGAACAGTAACATTATTTTCTTTTTTTGTATTTACTACAGGTATTTTTATATTTTCATATTCTATGTACCCACTATCTCCAATTTGGCCACCCGCTTCAGCATAAAAAGGAGTTTTATCAAAAACTACTTGATACATTTCTTTAGATTTAATAATAACTCTTCTATATTTTACTATTTTAACTTCTGCCTCTAACAAATCATATCCTACAAAATCAGAATCTGTATCATTTTTTAGTACTTCAACCCAGTCAGATGAATCTATTTTAGCATCTATTCTTGAACGTTGCTTTTGCTCTTCCATATACTTTTGAAATCCTTCCATATCAACCGATAATCCAGCCTCTTTAGCCATAAGTTGTGTTAAATCTATAGGGAAACCATAAGTGTCAAATAATTCAAAAGCAAATTTTCCGTCAATTATGAAATTATCTTTACAGTAATTATCAACATAATTCATAAATCTATTAATTCCTGACGAGAGAGTTTTTAAAAAAATTTGCTCTTCTTCAATAATAATTTTTTTAATAATTTCTTGTTGAACTATAATTTCAGGAAAATTATCACCCATTGTCTCTGCTAATACAGGTATTAATTCGAAAACAAAAGGTTCTTTAAAATTTAAAAAAGTATAACCATATCTTACAGCTCTTCTAAGGATTCTTCGTATAACATATCCAGCCTTATTATTCGATGGCAATTGCCCGTCAGCTATAGCAAATGCAACAGCTCTAACATGATCAGCTACAACACGCATTGCTATGTCTGTCTTTTCATTACTACCATATTTTTGACCTGATAATTCAGAAATCTTCTTAATTAACATTTGAAAAATATCAGTATCATAATTTGATGACTTTCCTTGTAAAATCATACAAAGACGTTCAAAACCCATACCTGTATCAACATGCTTCATCGGCAATAATTGTAAAGTGCCGTCAATCATCCTTT
>DAOTOD010000092.1:0-5886 GCA_035451165.1 Bacteroidales bacterium | reverse complement strand
AGACTTCTAAAGTAAAAGTATAATCATGATTTTTATTAGTATTATTAAAATAAATTTGATGCATACTTAATTCTTTAGCAGGTAATAAATCAGTAATAATATCATCTCCTATCATAAATGTATTGTTTGCTTTTGCTTTAGCTTTAAACAAAGCATATTTAAATAATTGTAAATCTGGTTTCATCACACCTTCATCTTCAGCTAATATTATAATATCAAAAAATTTTTTAATTCCAACTCTGTTAAGTTTTTCTAATTGTACTTCTTTAAATCCATTAGTAATTATATGTAATTTTATTTTTTTTGATAATTTTTCTAACGTTTCCTTAGCTCCCTCATATAAAGTAGTTGTTAACATTAATTTTTTTGAATAGTTACTATACATATAATGATATATATTATCATCAAAAATTCCTATAACTTCAAAAGTATCTTTAAAACGTTTTTTTTCTAAATTCTGACGGTCAATTTGTTTCTTTTTATATTTTTCCCATAGTTCTATATTAATTTGATTATAAGTATTATAAAATAAAGTAAATTCTGGTAAATTGTATTTTTTGCATAAATCATAATATAATTCATTTAGAACCAACCTGCTATCATACTTTAGGTCCCATATAGTACCATCTAAATCAAAAAAAATATTTATGTTATTCATTATTTATAAATCGAACTAATTAGTTTATGATTTTATTAGTTTTGCAATTTACAATTATTTAATGAAAATATATTTAACAGTAACATTATAGTGTTTTTTATTTTACCTTTGTCTTTTCATTTGAAAAATGATAATAGATATTTTTATACCGTGTTTTATAGACCAGCTTTATCCTGAAACTGCGATGAATATGGTTAAAATACTTGAACGCTTAGATATTGGGGTTCATTATAATAAAAATCAAACTTGTTGTGGTCAAATGGCTTTTAATAGTGGTTTCTGGAATGAGGCTAAAGTTCTTGCTGAAAAATTTTTACACGATTTTTCTAACGACAGGTATATTGTTTCACCTTCTGCCTCATGTGTTGGTATGGTAAAAAATTATTATCAAGAATTTTTTTATAATTCAGCTTATCATAATGAATATAAACAAATTCAAAAAAACATTTATGAATTTACCGATTTTGTAGTTAATGTTTTAAATATAGAAGATATAGGGGCTGTTTTTAATGAAACAGTTACTTATCATGATTCTTGTTCTGCTTTAAGAGCTAATAATATAAAAATGCAACCCCGTAAGCTATTAAGTAAGGTTAAAGGGCTTAAATTAATAGAAATGGAAGAATGCGAAGTATGTTGTGGATTTGGAGGGACTTTTTCAGTAAAGCATGAAGCTATTTCAACAGCAATGGCACAGCAAAAAGTGGAAAATGCTCTTTCAAAAGGAGCTTCGTATATAGTATCTACCGAAAGTTCTTGTCTTATGCATTTAGAAGGCTACATAAAAAAACATAATTTGCCTTTAAAAACAATTCATATCATTGATATACTTGCTTCTGGTTGGTAAAATATAACTATTTTATTTAGTTATTATCAATTTAAGATTCTTAATAGTATTAAAAGTTTTTATTTGGCAAAAATAAATACCAGCTTCTAATTGTTGGTTAATATCAATTTGATTAAATCCAGCTTGTAAATAATCATTAAAAATAGTACTTTTTAGTTGCCCTGCTATATCATAAATATTAACAACTACTGGAGTTATTGCAGGTAAATATAGTGAAATTTTAAAGCTATTTACTGTAGGATTAGGATAAATACAAGCATCTAATACTGTTGCTATATTATTATTTTCATTAAATACCCCTGACAAATTATAATATTTATCTTTTGCTATTAAAGCTGATTGTTCTAAATCATACAAATTATCACCTGTTAATATAGCAAATACAACTTTAACGGAGTCGCCTCCTTTTAAATTTAATGGGCCTGCACTTACTATACTAGCTACATCATTACCTTCTATACTTTGTCCAGCAGAATATCTATTAGTACTCAGAGCTGTATATTTTTCAGCTGTTGAAAAGCCATCGTAAATATTAATACTCCCTGAGCTTCCATCATTATCAAAAGCATAAGTTTTAGCGTCTAAAGGATATATCAGCATAATGCCTGTATAAGGACCTCCATTTGTAGAGAATGTATAACTTAAATTTAAATTTGCTTCCCATAATGTTTTATTTGACCAGTATTTATTTATGTCCCAGTCAATAAATAAACCTGCATAAAAGTGCTGCAAATCAACTTGGCTTTTATTTTTTATATTATATTCAAGTATAACAAATTTACTACTATCAATATTAGTGTATGTAGTTATTTTTTGTTCAGTTTCAACATTCATAGCAGTAGCTCCTGAGTTAGCATCTGTAAAAATATTATGATACGATATAGCTCCATTAACTATATTTTTTGAATTTACAATATTAGTTATAGCTGTAAAGTCCTCATCATATTCGCCAGTAGCTCCATAAATATTATCAGAAACCTGTACAGAACTATTTCCTAACATTATTCCACCGCAAAACATTAAGTTTTTCCCTTTTCTATGTCTTATTCCTAATCCTTCTCGTCCAAAATAATCATTAAATCCTATTTTACCTCTCCCTGTTATGCTTGTAGACATTAAGCCAGTATCTATATCTACATAATTTTTATTCAGTTTAATAGTAAAAAATTCAAATGATGAATAAGAATCACCTGTATATTGAATTTTTATTTCAATATCTTGTGTATTAAGGGGTATGTTAGGTAAAATAATTATTTTAAAAGGATTAGAAAGATTATTTATTATACTCATTGTAGGTAATGTACCTATATAAGCATTAGATTGTATTATGTTTACGTAAGGAGAAGTAGAACTAATAGTTGCCCACAAATTAGTTACTTCTTTAAGATAATTAGTAAAACTAGTTGTTACAATAACAGTATCCCCTCCACTAAAAATATTATCATTATTGTCAGTCATACTAATATTAGATATTCTTACTGAAGGTGTTTCTTGAGTAATAGCATTAAGCAAATTAATTCTGCCCGAGCCTAATTTATATTGAAACAGGTTATTCATACTTATAGTGTCAATAATGTCGGCAGTAGCACGTAATTGTTCTCCTATTTGCAAAGCGTTATAATTAGGGAATACTGATTTAACAATAGCAGCAGCCCCAGCAACTATAGGAGCTGCCATCGAAGTGCCACTAGAGCTTATATAAGAGCCGTTGCCCCATGTCGAAAATATATTTTTGCCTGGGGCACATAAATCAACATATATTCCATAACTCGAAGTAGAATGTTTAATATCATTTTGGTCGGTAGCAGCTACACTAATAACATTATCGTACGAAGCAGGATAAAAAGGAATTTCATTATTATCGTTGCCACAAGCAGCTATTATAAGAGCATTTTTATTAATTACTGCATAATTTATTATATCTTGCCCATACTGCCCTGAACTTATATTACTCCCCCAACTGCAATTTATAATATTACAGCCATGTTCAGCAGCATATACAATGCCTTCGTAAGCTCTTAAATAATTATTTTCACTATCTGCAATTTTTACAGGCAAAAATTTACATTTAAAACCTATTCCTGCTATTCCTATAGTATTATCAGTTTTTGCTGAAGCAATGCCACAAACATGAATTCCATGTGCTTCAGCATCTACTTGTGGGTCATTATCATTATTTCCCAAATCCCACCCTTTAAAATTATCTATATATCCATCATTATCGTTATCTATACCATCCGGTAAATCATCATAATTATATTTAACATTACCAACTAAATCTGGATGAGAAAAGTCTGTACCTGAATCTACTATACCTATTACTACTGTGGTATCTCCTTGTGATAAATCCCACGCTTGAAAAGCTTTTATAATATTTAAATGATATTGTGATGAAACTCCAGGATCATTAGGAGTATATAAACCTTTAGTTAAAACCCACGGCGAAGCATACTCCACTATATTAGTAGATTCTAACTGCATTATAAGCTTACTTAAAGGTATTTTTTTTGTGAATTTAGCTTCGTAAATTAAAGTTAAATCTATAAGTTTTTGTCCATATCTATTATACTCCGCTTCAGGAGGCTTAACGAAAGGAAATTTTCTTTTACATTCAACTACTCCTGCTTCATTTAGTATATCTACTATTACAGGATGAGTAACACCATCGTTGAAACAATAATTTTTATACTCAGGTTTTATTTTAAAAATTATATGATTATCTAAAATGTCTTTATTATTTTGAGCAAATACTATTATATTATATATAATAATCAAAAAACATATTAACCAAAACTTTTTTAACATATCTGGATTTTTTTATAAACAAAGATAACTTTTTTTTTTACACTGTTTTTAGCTTTAAAGCTAATATTTTATAAGAAATATAATTTACTAAACAATATCTTGTCCTTTTAAATAAGTCATTTTGTCATATTTTTATAGGTGGCATATGCTTTGTAATTTTTTTTGCCTAATCATAAAACATTGATTATGGAAATAGGAAAAATTAATGTTCAAACAGAAAACATTTTCCCTATTATAAAAAAATTTCTTTACTCTGACCATGAAATTTTTTTACGTGAATTAATTTCAAATGCTGTTGATGCAACACGTAAGTTACAAATATTAAGCTCCTCTGGAGAATGTAAAGAAGAACTTGGAGATATTAATATAGAAGTCATTATTGATAAAAGCAAAAAAACACTAACAATACGTGATAAAGGTATAGGAATGACAGCTGAAGAAGTTGACAAATACATAAATCAAATAGCTTTCTCTGGAGCCGAAGAATTCTTAAAGAAATATAAAGGAAAAACTGAAGAAGATGCAAAAGCATTAATAGGACATTTTGGGCTTGGGTTTTATTCTTCTTTTATGGTTGCTAATAAAGTAGAAATAATAACTAAAACATGGAAAAAAGGTAAAGGTACTAAAGCTGTTAGATGGGAATGTGATGGTAGCCCTGAATATAAAATAGAAGAAGTTGATAAAAACGAAAGAGGCACAGATGTTATATTACATATATCCGAAGATTCAAAAGAATTTCTTGAAGAAAGTAGAATATACAATTTATTGAAAAAATATTGTAAATTCTTACCTATACCTATTGTTTTTGGAACAGAAAAAGTAACAGAAAAAATTGAAGGAGAATACGATGAAAAAGGAGAACCTAAAACGAAATTAATAGAAAAACCAAGAATTATAAATAACACACAACCCGCATGGAAAATAAAACCATCGGAGCTTAAAGAAGAAGATTACAAAAAATTTTATCACGAACTTTATCCTTTTACTTTCGATGAGCCATTATTTAGTATTCATATTAATGTTGATTATCCTTTTAATCTTACAGGTATATTGTATTTTCCTAAAATTAAGCAATTTCTAAACATACAACATGAAAAAATACAATTATATTGTAACCAAGTATTCGTTACAGATTCGGTTGAAGGAATAGTCCCTGATTTTTTAACTTTATTGCACGGAGTTATTGATTCACCAGATATACCACTTAATGTATCTCGTTCCTATTTACAAAGTGACCCTAATGTTAAAAAAATATCATCCCATATTACTAAAAAAGTAGCTGACAAACTTGAAGAAATGTTTAAAAATAATAGGGAAAATTTTGAAAAACAATGGAACGATATTAAAGTATTTATACAATATGGTATGATGTCGGATGAAAAATTTTATGAAAGAGCTAAAGCGTTTTATTTATTGCAAAATACTGATAATAAGTATTTTACATTAGATGAATATAAATCTTTTATAGAAAAAAATCAAACTGATAAAGAAGGCCAGTTAATATATTTATACGCTTCTAATATACTTGAACAACATTCTTTTATTAATTCAGCAAAAGAAAGAGGTTATGATA
>DAOTOD010000091.1:0-5899 GCA_035451165.1 Bacteroidales bacterium | reverse complement strand
ATTAATAAAATTAATTCTTTTGAAACAATAAAATTAACTGAATTAAACAAAGATTTAACTTTTAGTTGTATCAGTCTTCAGGAATAATAGCATTAAGCAAATTATTAAGGTCAATTAAAAAATTTCTTTTTTTTAAAACTTTGTTCAATTCTTTAATATAATAAGAAATTACATCAGTATTAGTAAATGGTTTAAAAAAATAAGGCTTTGGTTTAATGTTATTTTTAGTTAAATAATAATTCATTTGTTCTTCATTAAAAACACTGCCTTTCATAAAAGGAGTAATGTAAAATAATATTTTACCTTCTTCAAAAAATGATATAAAATTTTCATTATTTTTCACATTAACCCATGAAAGTAAAAAAGAATCTTCTATAAATTGACCAAAAACAGGATAATTCAATTTTTGAGCTATAGCAAGATAAAGCATAGTAATAGTGATATAATTACACGAAAATGTTTGAAGCAACTTAATCAGTAAAAAATTATCATCAAAAGTTATTTTTTGACTTACTTTAAAGCTATAAAAATCAAACAAAATTTCGTTAATAAGTTCAATTTTCTTCAACGGGTTTAAATGTAAATTTTCCTTAAGCCATATTTCATTAGATATTTCATTAAACTTTTCAATAGCAACATTATATTCTATATCTGGAAAAATTAACTCTTCTACAATAATCCACGCATCTATAATATTTTGTTTATTTTCTTTTTTCCACTTATTTAGTTTATAATAAGTTTCATTAAATCTAATTTTTTGAATAATAGATTCAGCTCTATTTCTTATTTGAACATCATTTAAAAAATTTGCAGCAATATCTTCTAAATAAGGTAAAGCTAAAACCCCATAAGATTCTATATTGCTACGAATACTATCAAATAAATCTTGTTCAGGTTCATCAAGCATTCTAATTAGTGCAAATAGTTCTTTTTTTACGTTAATGTCTCCTTCCATTTGTATATATAATAAAGCTTATTATCTTATTATGAAGTAAGTCTTTGTAATACAATTTGTACTAATTTATCAACAACCTTTTTATAATCAGAGCTATAAGTTTTTGTAACTCTATTAGCTATAGTAACACAAACAGTAAGAGTATTATGCCCCATTGCTTTACCAAGTCCATATAATGCAGATGTTTCCATTTCAAAATTAGTAATTCTATGTCCTTTATAATTGAAACTTTCAAGCTTATCATTCAATTGAGGATCTGCGACATTTAATCTCAACACTCTACCTTGGGGCCCAAAGAAGCCACATGCAGTAGCTGTAATACCTTTTACCATCCCCTCTCCTATTTTTTGTTCCAAAAAAGAAGAACAACTTACTATGTACGGTTTTGGCAATTCTGGCAACCATTTACTATGTTTAATAAAAGCCTCTGCCATTTCTCTATCAAACACATTTTCATCAACTTTATAAAAATTCATTAGCCCATCGAGCCCAAGACCGTGTGTAGCCATTACAAAAGAATCAACAGGGACATCCCCTTGCAATGAACCAGAAGTTCCTATTCTTATAATATTAAGTGTTCTATGTTCTTCTTTTTCTTCACGGGTTTTAAGATTAATGTTGGCCAAAGCATCCAACTCATTTAATACAATATCAATATTATCAGTACCCATACCTGTAGAAATAGCAGAAACTCTTTTACCATTAAGCATCCCCGTATGAGTTACTAGCTCTCTGTTCTGGATTTGAAATTCTATGGTATCAAAATATTTAGATACCATGCTAACCCTACCTGGATCACCAACAACTATAATATTATCTGCTACTTGTTCAGGCATAAGATGAAGATGATAAATACTACCATCTGGATTAAGAATAAGTTCTGATTCTTCAAAATATCTTTTTTTCATATTTTTTAAAGTTTTTTGATTAATAAAAAAATTGAAACTTTTTACAAATATGTAAATTTTATAAAACTACTCCAATTTTTTACTTGAATTTATATTTTTAAGTAATTAACTATCAAATAAATAAATGTACCAAAAACATAAATAAATCAACAAATAATTAATAATAATATTTTTTCAAATGTTGAATATAAGCACTTAATTTTAAATTCTATCAAGCAAAAAATTCATTTGCATAAAATTTTTATAACAAAATAATTTGCTCAAAAAAATTAATACCATTGATTAATGTAAATGGTTGTGATTTAATTCTTCAGGAGTTGCATCTCTTATATCTATAATTTCTCCTTTAAAAAATAAATCTATACCTGCTAAAGGATGATTAAAATCCATTTTTACATTATCTATTCCCAATGATATTACTTTGCCATCCAAAGGTCTTCCATTTTCATCAGCCATTGGAATCACATTACCTACAGTTAATAAACCTTCTTCTATTTTGCCATCTATTTCAAAAGCTGAAATAGGCACATCAATAATAGCCTCTTGCATTATAGAACCATAAGCATCTTCTTTAGGAATCATAAAAGAAAATTTATCACCTACAGATAAGCCTTCTATATTATCTTCAAATTTTGATAATAACATTCCTCTACCAAAAATAAATAATAATGGTTGAGATTTATCTACTTTCTCAATAACTGCTCCCTCAGGACCATTTTCGTTCAATTCATAAATTAACGAAACAACTTTGTTTTTTGTAATTTGCATGATTAATTAATTAATTATTAAATAAAACTATTAAATGAATAGAATAAAATTTTACTCATTATATTTACAAATGTAAATATTTTATTTTAATTAACATATCTGAAAATAAAAGTCTTAACTTTTGCTTAAATATTTTATTATTAATTAATTGATATTCAACTATTAAAATATAATATTATAATAAAAAAAATAATTTTCATATTAATAAAAAGGCTATAATTTTTTAATCTATATAAATTGATTAATTCTTAATAAAATATTTTTTAACTTTTAACTATAATTTCAATTCATTTTATTAATATTTTTGACCAAAATTCATAAAAACAAAAAAAATGAAAAATTTCTTTAAAACATTATTAGCCTCTACTATAGGCTCCATAATAGGATTTTCAATAGCTTTTGCTATAGTAGTGTTTATGACCATAGGGATCATCTCTTCTCTTGTAAGTATACCCAAAACTGGTACTCTCTTAATACCTCAAAATTCAGTACTTATGCTAAAACTCGACAAACCAATATATGATCGGACGCCCGATAATCCTTTAAGTAATTTTAATTTTAATGAACTATCAAGTATTAATACTCCAGGATTAGATAAAATCATAATGGCTATAAAAAAAGCTAAATCTGACAATCGCATAAAAGGTATATATTTAGAGTTATCTGCAATACCAGCATCTATATCAACACTTTCTGAAATAAAGAAAGTACTTGCAGACTTTAAATCTTCTGGAAAATTTATAATTGCATATAGTGAAACTTACACACAAAAATCTTATTACATTGCAAGTGTTGCTGATAGTATATTCTTAAACCCACAAGGAGCAATAGATTTTAAAGGTTTAACAGCACAAGTAGGCTTTATTAAAGGCACTCTCAATAAACTTAATATAGAAATGCAAATTATACGACACGGGAAATATAAAAGTGCTGTAGAACCTTTAACTTTAGATAAAATGAGCGAGGCTAATAAAGAGCAAACTTACACTTATGTTTTAGGATTATGGGAAGAAATTTTAAAAGAATTAAGCAAAGCAAGAAACATATCACATGAAGAATTAAACAAAATAGCTGATGAATTACTAGTACAAGATCCCCAAAACGCCTTAAAATACAAACTTATAGATAAACTGTATTACAAAGACCAAGTAATATCAACTTTACAAAAATATTTATCCCTTAATGAAAATGCTAAAGTTAGTTTTGTAAGCCTAGAAAAATATGTTAACGATTTAAAACCTTTTGATATAAAAACCAAAACAAAAAATAAAATAGCTGTAATATATGCAGAAGGAGAAATAGAAAGTGGCGAAGGCGATTTTCAAACTATAGGCTCTGAAAAATTATCAAAAACTATAAGAAAAGCCCGCAGCGATTCATCAATTAAAGCCATAGTATTAAGAATTAATTCTCCAGGAGGAAGTGCTTTGGCATCAGAAATAATATGGCGTGAAATAATATTAGCTAAAAAAAACAAGCCTGTAATAGTTTCAATGGGGAGTATAGCTGCTTCGGGTGGCTATTATATAGCTTGTCCAGCAAATAAAATATTTGCACAACCCTACACTCTTACAGGCTCCATAGGCGTATTTGGTGTAATACCTAACTTTAAAAAATTCTTTTCTGATAAGCTAGGTATTACTTTCGACTACGTTAACACTAATAAACATTCTGATTATATATCAGTTGTAAGAGGTATGGACCCATATGAAAAATTAGTTTTACAAAATTCCATTGAAAGAATCTATGAAACATTTATAAATCACGTGGCTGAAAGCAGAAATATGACACCTACTTATGTTGATTCAATAGGACAAGGGCGTATATGGAATGGTATAGATGCTAAAAAAATTGGTCTAATTGATGAAATAGGTGGAATAGAAGATGCTATACTTGAAGCAGCAAAAATGTCAGGTATTACTGATTATAACATAATAGCATTACCCGAACATAAAGATCCTTTTACAAAAATTATAGACGAACTTACCGGTTCTCTACCAGAAGAAATAATAAAAAAACAGTTAGGAGAAGCATACATTTGGTATAACTATATCAATAAAACTAAACAACTACAAGGTGTACAGGCCCGATTACCTTTTGAAATTAATATTTACTAAAAACTCAACTGTTCTTCTTGAATATTATTTACCTTTGCAAAAAAACGTGCAAGCACAAATAAATAATCAGACAAACGATTTAAATAAGTAAGTATTAATGTATCTATTTTATTTGTCTTAGAAAGCTTCACAACTAATCGCTCTACCCGACGACATATAGTTCTTGCAATATGACAAAATGAAATCAATACATCACCACCTGGTATAATGAAGGTTTCAATAACAGGTAAGGTTGCCTCCATTCTATCAATACTCCTTTCCAAAAATTCTACATCTTCATTCGTTATTTTATTACGTAACTTTAATGCACTATTATAAGGAGTAGCTAACATGGTTCCTAAATAAAATAAATGTTTCTGAATAGTAATAAGATCGCTACTACTTGTAATATCTATTCTTTGGCTTCTTATTAATCCAATAAAAGCATTAAGTTCATCAACACTCCCATAAGCTTCTACTCTAATATTATCTTTAAAAACACGTTTACCCCCAATAAGAAAAGTTTTACCTTTATCACCTTTTTTAGTATAGATTTTATTTACGCGCATAATTTATATTTGATTTAACAACTCACTTATTTTTTTAATAAAATTTTATTATTATAAATTATTGTTATACTACTTATTAAAATCTAAGACAAAAATGTTGTTTTGAGATTCCTTTTCTAAAAAAGATTATACCAACAAAAAATAAATCTATAGAAATTGTTACATCAGTATATTTAATTATTTCATTCCAAGCTTCTGACATTTCTTTTGACCAATAAATATCATCGAATACAAAAACAGAATGTTCATTAGCATAAGGTAAACATTTTTGAAAATAATTTAAAGTTTGTATTTTTCTGTGATTCCCATCAAATAAGATAAAATCAATTTGTTTAATTTTTTGCAACAAATTATCTAAAACATTTTCAAAAGTATCATTAATAGCTATAATATTATTAAAATTCAATTTTTTAAAATTATCACAAGCTAACAAATATAAAGCCTCAGAGCCTTCTATTGTATAAATACTTGAATTAGGACAATAAGCTGATAAATACATTGTACTAAAACCTAAAGAAGTACCTAATTCAAGAATTACTTTAGCCTTAGCATTACTAGCAAGTTTACCTATTAAGCGACATAAACGTGGCTTCATCGAAGAAC
>DAOTOD010000090.1:0-5930 GCA_035451165.1 Bacteroidales bacterium | reverse complement strand
GACAATTAGTCCTTAGTGATAATGAAACTCTTAGTGCAGAAGTGTTTATTTTTTATATTACTGTGTTTTCTCAACTAAT
The DNA here is from genome assembly GCA_035451165.1 of Bacteroidales bacterium. Lineage (GTDB taxonomy): Bacteria > Bacteroidota > Bacteroidia > Bacteroidales > JAKIYJ01 > JAKIYJ01. The sequence continues at coordinate 5,851 of DAOTOD010000090.1, read as the reverse complement.
TCAGCCAGCTAAAGCTTTTACTACTGCTTTTTATAATGTCCAAAGAGGAGTAGCATCGGCCCAGAGAATTAAAGAAATTATAGATGCAGATGAAGTTATTGTGGAAAAAGAAAATCCTATATCTATAAAAACTTTTGAAAGAGAAATAGAATATAAAAATATATGTTTTGCTTATAATAAAGAAATTGTCTTAGATAATATTAATTTGAAAATACCTAAAGGTAGAACTATTGCTATCATTGGTCCTTCTGGAGCCGGTAAATCTACGATGGTTGACTTACTTCCGCGTTTTTATGATCCTACTCGAGGGGAAATTTTAATTGATGGCTTACCTATTAAAGATTGTATTATATCAGATATACGTGAACTAATAGGTATTGTTAGCCAAGAAACAGTATTATTTAATGATACTGTATTCAATAACATAGCCTTTGGTAAAAAAAATGTTACTCTTGAGGAGGTTATTAGTGCTGCTAAAATAGCTAATGCTCATGAATTTATTGAAAAAATGGAGAAGGGATATTACTCTAATATTGGCGATAGAGGTTGCAGATTATCAGGAGGACAAAGACAAAGAATAAGCATAGCTCGAGCTGTCCTTAAAAATCCTCCTATTCTTATCCTTGATGAAGCTACTTCTTCTCTCGATACAGAATCTGAAAGGTTAGTACAAGAATCTCTTTATAATATTATGAAAAATAGAACTTCTATAGTTATTGCTCATCGATTATCTACTATACGTCAAGTAGATGAAATAATAGTACTTCAAAAAGGTAAAATTGTTGAAAGAGGTACACACGACCAACTTATGTCGTTGCATGGAATTTATTTTAAACTTGTTGAACTACAAACGTTTCATTAACTATTTCTTATGCTCAATATACCAAGCCAAATTATTAATTTTATAAAAAAACACCATATACTTACTATTGCTACTGTTAATGATAACAACCTATGGTGTGCTACTTGTTTTTATGCTTTTGATTTTGAAAAACAACAATTTATAATAACTACAGATTTAAATACTGAACATGGTAAACAAATGATAAATAATAATCAAGTAGTAGGAACTATCGCTTTAGAAACTAAAATTGTTGGTAAAATACAAGGTATACAATTTGCCGCAAATGTGGCTATCTTACAAGATGAAAATATTAAAAGAGCACGCAAAATATATTTTAAAAAATTCCCTATTGCTTTGCCATTTATTAATCAACTTATTTTATGGTCAGTAACACCAAATTATATAAAATTTACAGATAATAAATTGGGTTTTGGTAAAAAAATAATTTGGCCTTAATAGTTAATAATTTTTACCTATTGTTGAAAAAAACACTTTGTAAAAAACTTTAGCTTATTTTAAATTAGCTTATATATATAAAGTAAATATTCTAATAATGAAAGAATTTGATAATGAGTTAGTTAATTATAAAAGTAATTTATATAAGTATTCTTATGATGAAGTAATAAAAGCAGCAATTGATTATTTTCAAGGAGATGAACTTGCTGCTAATGTTTGGGTTAATAAATATGCTCTTAAAGATTCAGAAGGAAATCTTTATGAAAAAACACCTGATGATATGCATCGTCGGATTGCTCGTGAAATAGCTCGAATTGAAAAAAAGTATCCTAATCCTATTAACGAAGATACAATATATTTTTTGCTAAAAGATTTCAAATATATTATACCGCAAGGAAGTCCTATGGCAGGAATAGGTAATGATTTTCAAGTAGCTTCACTTTCTAATTGTTTTGTTATTGGTGGTAGTTCAGGACTTGACTCTTACGGTGGTATAATGAAAATTGATCAAGAACAAGTTCAATTGATGAAACGCAGAGGAGGAGTAGGACATGATTTATCACATATAAGGCCTAAAGGTTCGTCAGTTAATAATGCTGCTCTTACTTCTACAGGAGTAGTCCCTTTTATGGAAAGATATTCTAATTCAACACGAGAAGTAGCTCAAGATGGTAGAAGAGGAGCTTTAATGCTTACAATATCTGTTAAACACCCTGATGCAGAAAGATTTATTGATGCTAAATTAGGAGAAGGGAAAATTACAGGTGCTAATATTTCTGTTAAAATAGATGATGAATTTATGAAGGCTGCTATTAATGGTCAAACTTATACTCAACAATATCCTGTTGACTCAAATAACCCAAAAGTTAAAATAAATATTGACGCTAAAGCTTTATGGAATAAAATTATACATAATGCATGGGTATCAGCAGAACCTGGCGTATTATTTTGGGATACAATATTACGTGAATCTATACCTGATTGTTATAAAACTGAAGGCTTTGCTACTTTATCTACTAATCCTTGTGGGGAAATACCTCTTTGCCCTTATGATAGTTGTAGATTATTAGCAATAAATTTGTATAGCTATGTTGAAAATCCCTTTTCAGATAAGGCTTTTTTTAACTTTGAATTATTTGCAGAACATGTTAAATTAGCTCAAATAATATTAGATGATATTATTGATATTGAAGCTGAAAAAATTGATAAAATTATTATGAAGATAGATGCTGATCCTGAAGATGAAGAGGTTAAAAGAATAGAAAAAAATTTATGGCTTAATATAAAAAGAAAAACTTTAATGGGACGGCGTACAGGTCTCGGTATTACAGCTGAAGGAGATATGCTCGCTGCTTTAGGCTGCAGGTATGGTACTGAACAAGCTATTCGTTTTTCAGTTGAAGTGCATAAAGTTTTAGCTATTGAAGCTTATAATTCTTCTGTAGAATTAGCTAAATTACGTGGCCCTTTCGAAATATATGATCCGGAAAAAGAAAAAAATAATCCTTTTATTAATAGATTAAAAAAAGCTGCACCTTGGCTTTATGAAAAAATGTTAAAATATGGACGAAGGAATATAGCTTTATTAACTATAGCTCCTACTGGTACTGTAAGTATTTGTACCCAAACAACTTCAGGTATTGAACCTGTGTTTAAAATAAATTATAAACGTCGTCGAAAAGTAAACCCTAATGAAAAAGGCGTTAGAATTGATTTTATAGATGAAATGGGCGATGCATGGGAAGAATATAATGTTTTCCATCATAAATTTATTACATGGCTTAAAGTTAATGGTTATGATACTAACGAATTGCTTCATATTGATGAAAATAAATTGCAAAGTATTATTGAACAATCTCCATATTATAAAGCTACAGCTAATGATATAAATTGGGTTAATAAGGTTAAAATGCAAGGAGAAATACAAAAATGGGTTGACCATTCAATAAGCGTTACAGTAAATTTACCTTCTGATGTTTCTGAAAATATTGTAGCTCAAGTTTATCAAACAGCTTGGGAAGCTGGATGTAAAGGAATTACTATTTATAGGGAGGGCTCTCGACAAGGTGTTCTTGTTAGTCAATCTGAAAAAAAAGATAATGTTTGTGAAATTATTGAAACTAAAGCACCAACTCGCCCTAAAAAACTTGAAGCAGAAATAGTACGTTTTCAAAATGATTATGAAAAATGGATAGCTGTAGTGGGATTGCTTAATGGTAAGCCTTATGAAATATTTACTGGTAAAGCAGATAATTTTTATCTGCCTAATAATATTACGCATGGATGGGTTATTCGTAATAAAGAAGAAAATGAAAAAGCAAGATATGATTTCCAGTTTGAAGATAAAGACGGTTATAAAGTTACAATAGAAGGGTTGTCTCGCTCATTTGATAAAGAATATTGGAATTATGCAAAACTTATTTCCGGTATTTTAAGACATGGTATGCCTTTATTACAAGTAGTTGAACTTGTTTCTAATCTTAATCTAGGTGAAAATATTAATACATGGAAGAATGGAGTAGTAAGGGCTCTTAAAAAGTTTATCCCTAATGGTACCGAAGTACCTGACCAAAAATGCCCCGAATGTAAGCAACAAAAAGCACTTATTTATCAAGATGGTTGCCTAATATGTAAAAATTGTGGATATTCGAAATGTGGTTAGTAAAATAATTTTATCCTATTAAAATAAAATTCTATTATTGTTTTATTAAATACCTTTAAATCAATTATTTTTGAAAAAACTTGTTTATATTAAAACTTTGTGAAAAGTGAATATTCGTAAACTTTGCTTTTTTATTATAATGCTAATACTTACTATTTCTACTTTCTCACAAGAAACAGGTTATAAAATATCTAAAAAAATACTGTTAATAAACGATACTATCAAAATAGATACTCTTAGTATTGTTCCTGAAACCTTTTTGATGTTCGATTCATTAGGCAATTTAATATCAAAAGACATATATAAGATTGATTATCCTAATTCAATTTTATATTTGCTACCACCTGCTAAAGTTTTTATAAATTCTTATGTAGAAATTAAGTATCAAACATTCCCTTTTAATTTTTATCAAGTATTTAAAAATAAAAATTTATTGCAACAAAATGAAAATAAAGAATATGATTTGAAATATAATTTGAATAATTATGATAATCCATTTTTCGATGATGTTTATGCAAAAGATGAATTGCAAAAAATAGGTAGTATCTCAAGGGCAATTTCATTTGGTAATAGTCAAGATATGTCAGTTAGTTCTGGTTTTAACCTTCAATTATCAGGTAAATTAACCGATGATGTCAGAATACTTGCCGCAATTACTGATAAAAATATACCCATACAACCTGAAGGGAATACTGCACAAATACAAGAATTTGACAAAGTATTTATTCAGCTTATGACAAATAAATCTTCTGTTATTGCTGGAGATTTTGAAGTATATAGCGGGAAAACATATTTTATGAAATATTATAAAAAAGTACGTGGGGGACTAGTTAATACTACACTAATTGATAAAAAAAATGATTCTTCAAGTTTTAAATTGGTAACAGCAGCAGCAATTGCTAAAGGTAAATATGCTCGTAATTATATTACACCTATCGAAGGTAATCAGGGTCCTTATAAGTTGAAAGGTATAGATAATGAAAGTTATATTGTAATATTAGCTGGCTCTGAAAAGGTTTTTATTAATGGGCAATTGCTTACAAGAGGTAAGGATAATGATTATATAATTGATTATAATAACGCTGAAATTTATTTTACCCCTAAGAATCTTATTACACAAGAAAAAAGAATAATTGTAGAATTTGAGTATTCTGAACGTAATTACTTAAGAACAATGTTTATAACTAATACTTATTATGATACTAAAAAAATTAATATTAATTTTAATTTGTTTTCAGAGCAAGAACATAAAAATCAGCCTATACAACAAAATTTAAGTAATGAAAGTAAACAAATATTGGCAAAAGCAGGCGATAGCTTAGAATTAACATTTGTGCCTGATATTGAAAAAACTACTTTTAATACTAATGAAATACTTTACAAAATGGTAGATACTATAGTTGCAGGAATAGTTTATGATTCTATTTTTGTTTTTTCTACTAATCCTGATAGTGCTTGTTATCGTGTAAAATTTACTGATTTAGGCCCTGGCAAAGGTAATTATGTGCAAATGATTTCTCCTGTTAATGGACGCGTTTTTAAATGGGTTGCTCCTGTTAATGGTGTGTGTCAAGGGAATTGGGAACCTGTTAATTCGTTAATCGCTCCTCAAACTAAACAAATGTTTGATTGTCAAATCAATTTTAAAGTTAACCAGAAAATGACCGTCGGACTTGAAACAGCTATTAGCAATTATGATAAAAATACTTTTTCTAGTTTAAATGATAATAATAATGTAGGTAATGCTACAAAAGTATGGATAAATAAAAATTTTGATTTACCATCTTTAAAATCAAAAAATTGGAAATTTAACACCTTGGCTACTTATGAAAGAGAAGGAAATAATTTTACTCCTATTGAAAGATATAAAACCCCTGAATTTGAAAGAG
>DAOTOD010000089.1:0-6038 GCA_035451165.1 Bacteroidales bacterium | reverse complement strand
TTAACGTATAATATAAATTTATATTTTTTACTTCTTTTTTATCAAAATATTTATGAAGAATAAACATTAACGAAGAGACAAAAAGAAAACTTCCCCCTATAATAGGCAAATATAAAGGCAATCCTCTATATTTCCAAGCTCTACAACAAATTACAAATGTTAATATAATTATTGAAGCATAATATAATACTAATGGTATTTTCTGTAATAAATTTAATTTAAACCATATTTTATTAAGCATAGAATAAACGATAAAAATCAATGGGATTAAGCATATATAAAACCATAGAGGTACATAAACTAAATAATAATTTGTTTGTAATATCGGGAAAATAATGAATATGTTAAATAATAATAACAAACTGAAAAAGATATATAATTTATTTTTCTTTAAAAGAAAAAAATCTGCAATTATAGTAATCATAAGAGCAATAATTACCAAATAATTTACTTGTTTAGCGGTATAATAATAAATCATCATTAATGATAAAGTTGCAAGACTTTTTGCAAAAAAACTTAAGTATTTGTTATTGTTTCTTTCTGCTATTAAAGTTACCCCTGTAGCTAAACCAAAAATTATTACCAATAGTGTTTTAAACAACATAGTTTAAATTCCAGTTCTAAATTAAAACAATTTATTTACGCCATACTCAACAGCAAGATTATTTAACTCTTCTAAAAGTTCTATATTTATAGGTATTCCCTTGATTTTTCTCTCTTTATAAATTAAATATTCTTTTTCCCCAGGAGTATAAATTTTATCATGTCTTGACATCTTGTCTGAATTTCTCAATTCTCGTAAAATATCACCACTTATTTTCTTAAATATAGCAGGTTCAATAAAAGCACTAATGTTAATAGCTATAAAAAAATGCCCTAATTTAAAAGGAACTTTTTTACCATTTTCAATTCCTAGTAACATTTTAAGATAAGCTCCTCCTTGCAAAGCCGCTGATAATATTTCGACCACAGTAGCATAACCATAACCTTTATAACCACCAGTTTTTTCGCCTATACCCCCAAGAGGTACCATTGATGCTATACCATTTGAAAGAGCTTTTAAAGCTTCATTAGAATTTGTAATATAATTTCCTTCTTTATCAATTACCCATCCTTCAGGTATATCTTTATTTTTTCTAGCGTAATATTCTATTTTACCTCTTTGGCTTACTGAAGTAGCACAATCTAGAAAAAATGGGAAATCTTCATCGGTAGGCATAACAAATGTCAAAGGATTTGTCCCTAACATATTTTCTGATCCAAACGTAGGAGCTATAGAAGGACGAGCATTAGTTCCTGTTATTCCTATCATATTTTGTTTAGTAGCCATAAGACCATAATAACCAGCTATCCCATAATGATTTGAATTTCTCACAGCAACCATGCCTATACCATATTTTTTAGCCTTGTCAATAGCTATATTCATTGATTTGTAAGCAACTACCTGTCCCATCCCATTATGACCATCTATTAGTGCTGTAGCAGGAGCTTCTTTAATTATTTCTATATTAGTTATAGGATTTATAATACCTTCTTTAATACGATCTATATAGATAGGCTTTAAACGATTTACACCATGTGAATCTATTCCAAGTTTATCAGCTTCTATTAAAACAGAAGCACATATATTAGCATCAGACTCTGGGACACCTGCTTTAATAAATATACTTTTAACAAAATGTTCGAGTACTGGTATTTCAATAAAAATCTTTTCTTCTTCCATAAATTTTATTTTTCTGCGAAAATATAAATTAATCTTTATTAATTTAATGTATTCAATTGAGCTTTTTTCATAATTTAATTTTTTTATGAAAAATTTGTTTTTATTCAAAAATTGATTTATATTTGTACTTAGTTTTAAATAAAAATTCTTTGCCTATAGTCTAAAAACCTTACTCCCAATTTAATTCAGCAATATAAAAATAAATTATAATTACAGGGAGGAAGGTTTTATGTTTTATGATAATTTATCTGATCAAGAATTAATAAGTCATTACATTGAAGGCAATCAAAAAAGTTTAGAAGTTCTTATTAATCGACATAAGAAAAAAGTTTTCAATTATATTTTAATGACAATTAAAGATAAACATCTTGCTGAAGATATTTTCCAAGATACTTTTATAAAAGTTATAAATACTCTCCATTCAAGCAATTATAAAGAAGAAGGCAAATTTTTACAATGGGTAATGCGCATAGCACATAATTTGATAATTGATTATTTTCGTAAGTCAAAAAAAATACCTGTTATTGAGAACTCATTAGAACACAATATATTTGAAACACTTAATGTACTTGATAATAATGTAGAAGACAAGATTATTTATGAGCAAATACAAGCCGATATTAGAAGTTTAATCGATTATTTACCACCTGAACAAAAAGAAGTTCTTATTATGCGACATTACGCTGATATGAGTTTTAAAGAAATAGCTGAGCAAACTAATGTTTCTATAAATACAGCCTTAGGAAGAATGCGTTATGCACTTATAAACTTGCGAAAACTTATAGCAAGTAAAGAAATAATTTTAACACATTAAATAAATAATAATTAAATAAATAATAATTTATTATTCACATCAAAGCTGTCTATTTTGAGGCAGCTTTTTTTATTTAAAATAAAATAAAATATTATTAATAACGTTAAAAAAATATTAATTAACCAAAAAAAATTTATGCATAAAAAAATTACTTTTTCAGATTTACTTCGTTATTCATATGAAGAAATCAAAAATAAAAAAAAGATTGAATACATTCGCTCACAAATTGAAACTAATCAAAAACTCAAACAAGAATTAATTGATATAGAAAAAATAAAAAATAATCTAAATAAAATAAGCGAATATCCTTCTCTATCTTTAATTAATAAAATATTAGACTATAGCAAAGTAATACGTTCTGTTAAATCTTCTAAAGAAAGATTCTGTTATATTTTAAATTGATTTTTTAGCTATTTTTACTTTGCTAAAATAATTTTTTATTTTTTCATTTTATATACACTAATCTATTACATTGTATTACAATGACTTTAAATGATAAATATAATTATATTATACAATATTTTAGTAAAACTATGCCTAACGCAGCTACTGAACTTATTTATGAAAATCCTTTTCAATTAATTGTCGCAGTAATATTATCAGCTCAATGCACCGATAAGCGAGTAAATATAATAACAAAAAAATTATTTGAAAAATATAGAACTCCATATGATTTAGCAACAGCTAATCTTAATGATGTTTATAATATAATTGCAAGCTGTTCATATCCTAATAGCAAATCAAAATATATTATCGAAATGTCTAAAATGCTTGTTAAAGAATTTAAAGGACAAGTACCTTCATCTATTGATAAACTTATGCTACTTCCAGGCGTTGGGCGTAAGACAGCCAATGTAATAGCTTCAGTAGTATTTGGAGCACAAACTATGCCCGTCGATACCCACGTTAAAAGAGTCAGCATAAGAATTGGTCTAGTAAAAAATACAAACAATCCTTTACAAATAGAAAAACATTTATTAAAACACTTACCTTCTGATAAAATTAATAAAGCTCACCATTGGCTTGTGCTTCACGGACGTTATATTTGTACTGCAATTAAACCTAAATGCTCTAATTGTGGTATCTCCTTAGTATGCGATTTCTATAAACATCACAATCACATAACTAATAATTAAATTACTATTTTTAATAAAAAATGACTATTTTATGTTAATTTATTTTTTACATTTTTCTTTATATAATTTTATGTTTGTTACAATTTTTTTATTACTAAAATTTTATACATTTATAAAATAAAAAATAAAGATATGACACATTTAAAAAAAGGTGATAAAGCCCCTGAATTTGAAAGCTTTAGCTATAATGGAGATAAAATTTCATTAAAAGATTTTATAGGACAAAAAGTTATTTTATTCTTTTATCCTAAAGACAATACACCTGGATGTACTGCTGAAAACTGCAATTTAAGAGATAATTATCAATTGCTTAAAAACAAAGGCTTTGCTATAATAGGAATAAGTGCCGATGATGATAAGTCACATGAAAAATTTGCTAAAAAATTTAATCTTCCTTTCCCTTTAATCCCAGATAAAGATAAAAAAATTATTAATTCATACAACGTTTGGGATAAGAAAACATTTATGGGAAAAATAACTGAAGGAATTAACAGAACAACCTTTATAATTGATGAAAACGGTTTTATACTTCATATATTCACAAAAGTTGATACAGCAAATCATGCAAAACAAATACTTGATACTTTAAATATTTAATTATAAAATTACATAAAAAATGAGTAACAAAGAAAAAGAAATAACTAAAGATGAAGCTACGCTTCGTGAAAAATTAAAAGTTTTAGAAGCAACAATAGGTAATATTGAAAAAAATTATGGCAAAGGAGCTATAATGAAATTAGGCGATGCGCCTGTCGAAGATGTTGAAGCTATTTCTACTGGCTCAATTTCTCTTGATTATGCACTTGGTATAGGTGGCTTTCCTAAAGGAAGAGTTACCGAAATATATGGACCCGAGTCTTCTGGTAAAACTACTCTTGCCTTACATGCTATAGCTGAAGCTCAAAAAATGGGAGGAATTGCTGCCCTTATTGATGCTGAGCATGCTTTTGATAGATTTTATGGAGAAAAATTAGGTGTTGACATTAAAAATCTTTTAATTTCTCAACCTGACCATGGCGAACAAGCCCTCGAAATAGCTGATAATTTGATTCGCTCGGGAGCTATTGATATTATAGTTATAGATTCTGTAGCAGCCCTTACTCCTAAAAGTGAAATAGAAGGCGAAATGGGCGATGCAAAAATGGGGTTACAAGCCCGACTTATGTCACAAGCTCTACGTAAACTTACAGCTAATATAAGTAAAACAAGGTCTTGCTGTATTTTTATTAACCAACTCCGCGAAAAAATAGGTGTCATGTTTGGGAACCCCGAAACTACAACCGGAGGTAATGCTTTAAAATTTTATGCTTCAGTAAGAATAGATATTCGAAAAATAGCACAAATAAAAGAAGGTGAAAAAATTATAGGGAACCGTACAAAAGTTAAAGTAGTAAAAAATAAAGTTGCCCCACCATTCCGCACCGCCGAATTTGATATTATTTACGGAGAAGGCGTTTCAAAAATAGGTGAAATTATAGACTTAGGTGTAGATTTTAATATTATTAAAAAAAGTGGCTCTTGGTTTAGTTATAATGATCAAAAACTTGGACAAGGAAGAGATGCTGTTAAACAAATACTTAGAGAACAACCCGAATTAGCAAAAGAAATAGAAAATCAAATTAGAAATATCTTAAAAAATCAAACTTAATTTTTAACTAATACAAAATTTATAAATCATTAGCTAATAATTGTTTTAAAAGTCTTAATAAGTAATTTAAGTATTTACTTATCAATAATTTATATTGTGAATTCTAATAAAATATTTTATTAGTTTTTACAAAAAATTAAAACTTAACACTATTTTGAATGAAATACTGTGAATGTTTTTGTCGTGTATATAACAAAAACACTAAACGATTATCTTATCTTTTAATAAACAAATAAAAACAGCATAAATAAATGTATCGAAAAAATTAACAAAAAGTTAACTATTCCCTTATAAAATATTCAAAATCAACCAATTGAAGTAATTTTATTATTAACAAAAGAATACTAGTTAATTCTTATTATCAAAATATAAGCATACTTTTAAAAACACTCTTATAAAATCAATCTCAAAAATTAAACAAATCAATTATTATTTTATTTAAGTTATCAATTCTTATTAGTCAATACTCAATATTTTATTATTTAACAAAATATTTATATTTTTGCACTATAATATTTTAAATTAATTAAATTTCGGGATGTAGCGCAGTTTGGTAGCGCGCTTCGTTCGGGACGAAGAGGTCGCTGGTTCAAGTCCAGTCATCCCGACAATAAAATTAAAACAAGCCTCTTTAGCTCAGCTGGTAGAGCAGCTCACTCGTAATGAGCAGGTCGCCGGTTCAAATCCGGTGAGAGGCTCTATGGTTATTTAAAACTT
>DAOTOD010000088.1:0-6049 GCA_035451165.1 Bacteroidales bacterium | reverse complement strand
AAATAATAGATAATCCTTTCCCTATTTCTAAAGCTGATGAAATAATACTTAATGACAAAGAAGCATATTTTAGAGTTTATAACATGACTGTTAATACTTTTAATGATGCTAGTACTTCTTATTATCATAAATCAGTAGGTGGTTATCACGGAGCCAAACTAAAGAAATACCAAGAATTTATTGATTATGTTCTTATCCCTGAAATTACAACGTTTTATTCAGTTATAAAGAATAATCCAACCGATTCTTCATTAAAAGCAGCTTTGTATAATATGAAAGGCTTTAATATGCTTAATACAAAATATATCATATATAATAAAGATGCTCCTCCTTTATTGAACCCTTATGCTTTGGGGAATGCATGGTTTATTAATAACATTAAAATTGTCCCTGATGCAAATACTGAAATAACAGAGGTTGCTAATATTGACCCTTCTAATACTGTAGTTGTTGATAAACGTTATGAGCATTTATTTGTAAATAAAGATATTAAAAGAGATACTAACGCTAAGATAATGCTTATTTCATATAAACCTAATTGTCTGGAATATAAGGTTGAAAATTTAAAACATACTCATCTAGCTGTATTTTCTGATATTTTTTATCCTAATGGCTGGAACGCTTATTTAGATGGACAAATTGTACCTCATTTTAGAGTTAATTATTTATTTAGAGCAATGATAATGCCCCCAGGCAACCATTCAGTAATATTTAAATTTGAACCTAAAATATTTTATATCGGAGAACGAATTTCTTTAGTAGGCTCCATATTACTTTATTTAACCCTTTTAACTACTTTATATTGGCAAATCCGTAGAAAAAGAAAAAAATGTTAAAAAAAGTACTCGTAATAACTTATTACTGGCCCCCTAGTGCTGGAGCGGGAGTATATCGATGGCTTAAATTCGTAAAATATCTTAGAAATTATGGATGGGAACCTATTATATATACCCCATTAAATCCTGAAACTCCTGCTGTTGATGAAACTTTGTTAAATGAAATACCTGAAAATATTACTGTTATCAAAACATCTATATGGGAACCATATTTTTTGTATAAAAAACTTTTAGGCCTTAAAAAGCATGAAAAAATTAATGCAGGCTTTTTAAATGAAACGTATAAACCTAAATTAATTGAAAAACTGGCTACTTGGCTTAGAGGTAATTTATTTATACCTGATCCTAGAATGTTTTGGATAAGGCCGTCAGTAAAGTATCTTAAAGAATATTTATCTAAAAATAAAATTGATGCCATTGTATCAACAGGACCTCCTCATTCTACACATAGAATAGCTTTAAAATTGCATCGCTTGACAAAAATTCCATGGCTTGCAGATTTTAGAGACCCATGGACAGGAATAGATTTTTATCATAAGCTTATGCTCACTCGAATAGCCGATAAATTACATCATAAACAAGAACAAGAAGTATTACAAGAAGCTGATATAGTTGTTACTGTTAGTAAAAATTGGGCAAAAGATTTAGAATTAATATGTAATAGAAGTGTTAATGTTGTTTATAATGGTTTTGATGAGGTCGATTTTATTGACTTAAAAAACATATATCCTGAAAAATTTAGATTAAGCCATATAGGAGCTTTAAATAAAGACAGGAATCCTCAATTTTTTTGGGAAGTATTAGCTGAAATAATTAATGAAAATCCTAAGTTTGCTGATGATTTGGAAATACAATTAGTTGGTAAAACTGATATTAGTGCTCTCGAAGATATAAAAAATAATAAACTTAATAACTATACTAAGATAGTTAAATATCTTACTCATAAAGAGGCTATAAAGCATGAATTTGGATCTGCTGTATTATTACTTTTTGTTAATAATACGCCTAATTCACTTGGTATAGTACCTGGTAAATTATTTGAATATTTAGCTACTTTAAGACCTATATTGTGCATAGGCCCTTTAAATGGAGATAGTGCAACTATAATTAAAGAAGCTAATGCAGGAGAAATAGTTGAATTTCAAGATAAACAGTCCTTAAAAAAGATTATATATAAATTATATGCTGATTTTTTAGCAGGTAAATTTGTTAATGTTAATTCTGATAAGTTAAGTAAATTTAATAGAAAATATTTAACAGGCGAAATTGCCTCTTTGTTGAATGATATAATAACAAAATAATAGTTTAATGAATATTTTTGTTATATAAAAAATAATAAATTAATTTATGAAAATAATAAATATAGTTGGAGCAAGACCTAATTTAATGAAAATAGCCCCTATATTAGAAGCTATGAAAAGTTCTCCGTTTATTGAACCTATATTATTACATACTGGTCAGCACTATGATGATAGAATGTCAGGAGCGTTTTTTCGTGAATTGTCTATACCTGAACCAGATATATATTTAGAAGTAGGCTCAGCTTCTCATGCTAAACAAGTCGCTAAAATTATGGAACGCTTTGATGATGTTTGTGATGCTTTGACACCAGACGCTATACTTGTAGTAGGCGATGTTAATAGTACTTTAGCTTGTAGCCTTGTTGCTGCTAAAAAAGATATTTATGTTATACATGTAGAAGCAGGAATTAGAAGCTTCGATAAAACTATGCCTGAAGAAATAAATCGTATTCTTACTGATGCTGTTTCAGATCTTTTATTGACCCCAACTAATGATGCAGTGCAAAATTTACTCAATGAAGGTCATAGTGAAGATAAAATTAGATTAGTTGGTAATATTATGATAGATACTCTTAAAAAATCTCAAGCTATGATTAATGCTTCGAGGATCCTTGAAAATTTAGGAATTGTAAAACATAATTATGTTGCAATGACTATGCATCGACCTTCTAATGTTGACTCATTAGATGCTTTTCGTAATATACTATCTGCTATTGCTCACATACAAACTAAAATAAAAGTAGTATTCCCTATTCATCCAAGAACACGTAAAATGATGAGTGAATTTGGATTACAAGATTATTTTGATTCGCTTAAAAATATTATAATTACAGAACCATTAGGTTATTTTGATTTTGGTAAATTAATATCTAATGCTAAATTTGTTATTACAGATAGTGGAGGTATACAAGAAGAAACTACTGTTTATGGTGTGCCATGCATAACTATAAGAAATTCTACTGAAAGACCAGTTACTGTTACTGAAGGTACTAATGAACTTGCAGGGAATGATACAGCTTTAATAATTGAATTAGCTGAAAGAATTTTAGCTGGAAACTGGAAAAAAGGTAAAATACCAGAATTGTGGGATGGACTTACAGCAAGAAGAATAGTTGCCGCTATAGAAGAAAAATTAACGTGATAAATAATATTTTTATATGTTACAATTTCTATGGAAGTTATTCCTTAAAATAAAATATCCTTCATGTACAATAAGAGCTGCTGCTTTAGGTGCTAATATTAAACTTGGCAAAGGAGTTACTATTGAATATGGCTCACATGTTAAAACAAATTATATAGGTAAATATACATATATTAATAAATATTGTATGATTGATGGTAATACCATTTCAATAGGCAATTTTTGTTCTATAGCTTATGGTGCTAAAATAGGACTTGGTAAACATCCTACTAAGTGGGTAAGTAGCCACCCTTTTTCTTATGATCCTAAATACAAATTCGTTGAAAAAAATATAAGTTTTGAAGAAGATGTTACAGAAAAATGTATTATAGGCAATGATGTGTGGATAGGAGCTAATGCAATTATAATGGCAGGTGTTAAAGTTGGCGATGGTGCAATAATAGGAGCTAATAGTGTAGTTACTAAAGATGTAGAACCTTATGCTATAGTAATAGGTGCTCCTGCACGCTTATATAAATATAGATTTGATGAAGATATAAGAAAAAAACTATTAGAAATTAAATGGTGGAATTGGCCAGATCATAAAATTAAAGATAATATTCACCTTATTAATAACCCTGCTGAGTTTATTAATAAACATTATAAAATGTAAACTTTTAATTACTTTGTTTATATGTGTGGTATATGTGGTATAGTTAATTTTAAAAATGATTTTGAAACAGATTTGCTAGTTAGGCAAATGATGAAATCTATTAAACATCGAGGCCCTGATGGGGAAGGTTGTTTTGTGGAAAATAATGTAGCATTAGGCCATGTAAGACTTAGTATTATAGACCTATCAGAAAAAGCTAATCAACCAATGTTGTCATACGACAATAACTTGATTATAATTTATAATGGCGAAATATATAATTACCAAGAAATAAAAAAAAAGTTAACTAATAAATATAAGTTTATTACCAATTCAGATACTGAAGTTATTTTATATGCTTATATGGAATGGGGCGAAGAATGTTTACATAAATTTAATGGAATGTTTGCTTTTGTTATTTATGATAAAAGTAAACAAAATTTATTTGTTGCACGTGACAGGTATGGTATAAAGCCTTTTTATTATTTCCATAATTCTAATTATTTTATTTTTGGCTCTGAAATAAAAGCAATTTTACAAACAGGCATTTGTAACCCTATGGTTAATGAAGAAATGTTGTATGATTTCATTGCTTTTAAATTTACTGACCATTCTAAAGAAACTTGTTTCAAAGATGTATTTAATTTATTACCAGGACATAAATTAAATTTAAATGTAAAAACAGGTAAAATAGCAGTTGCAAAATGGTATTTTTTGCCAGATATTGAAATTAAACAAAAGCATGATCTTCAACATTATGCTTGTTTACTCAATGAAGCTATCAATAATAGTGTTAGTTTACACTTAGTAAGTGATGTACCAGTTGGATTAGCATTATCAGGTGGTTTAGACTCTTCGTCTATAGCCGTAATGATGAAAAAACAAATAAGTTACGAAATTGAATTCAGTTCATTTTCGGCTATTTATGATGAAAAATGGGAAAAAGATGAAAAAAAATATATTGATATCTTAACTAATAATTTGAATATAAAAGCTAATTATACTTACCCTACTGCTAAAAAATTATTAACTAATTTGGACAAATTAATATATCACCAAGAAGAACCTTTCGGTACAGCTGCCTTATTCGCTAGTTGGTGTGTATATGAAGAAGCTAATAAAAATAATATTAAAGTTTTACTTAATGGACAAGGTGCTGATGAATTATTTGGATATAATTATATGGCGGCCTTTTATTTTTATGAACTTTTAATAAAATTTAAACTCATAAAAGCTATTAGAGAAATATATCTATTTAATAAAAAACAAATTTATCATAATAAATTTACTTTTACTTTGTTGGCTTCATTATTTATGCCAGAATATCTTAAAAATAAAACATTTGGAACATTTCAACCTATTATTAATAAAGACTTTTATAATAAATATAAAACTAGAAGCAATGTATTATCATCTTTTTTTAATACTAAATCTTTTGCTGTTAGTGTAAAAAATCATTTACTATATAAACTCCAACATTTACTTAGAGTTGAAGATAAAAATTCAATGACATTTTCAGTAGAAGCTAGGGTGCCTTTTTTAGAACATAATTTAGTAGAATTATCTTATAATATACCATCTGAATATAAAATAAAAAATGGTGAAACTAAATATATTTTAAAACAAGCCATGAAACATTCATTGCCTGAACCTATATACAAAAGAACTGATAAAATTGGCTATGAAACACCCATGGATAAATGGTTTAGAGAAAAGGATTTTATAAATTATATAGATGATATGCTTAATTCACCAGAACAACCTATGTATAACTATTTAAATATTGACTATGTAAAAAATAAATGGAATAAACATAAAGCTAATATAGAAAACAATGGCCAAATTATATGGAAATATGTTTATTTAACTCAATGGTATAATGTGTTTTTTAAATAAATAATTAAATTAGTTAATTCTATTTTTATTTTTAAGTAGGTCATTTATAATTTTTATGCTGTTTTCTTCACAATTAATAGTGTAATATCGTTGCCCTTTATATTCAATTTCATTTTTGGGTGGCCATAATTTATTTTTTATTGAATCAATAAGTTCTTCAGGATTATTGCAATATGATACTATAGAAGAATCATTCATTATTTCTCCATAATAATGTTGACTTAAACCTTTTATGTTAATAAAA
>DAOTOD010000087.1:0-6060 GCA_035451165.1 Bacteroidales bacterium | reverse complement strand
GCCTGCTTTCTATTTTTATTCTTTTTCTCCTGATCAAAATTTTTCCAGTTTATAAGGTTTAAGACATGCTTTGTTGCCATAAACCTATAAACTTTTATAAATAGTTCTCTTTCTTCTATATTTTCTAATTTTATTCCATGTTTGTTTAAAATATCTATTATTTCTCTAAAACCTTTTATTCCGGAATAATGATTTTTATCATTAAAGATAAAATCTGCGTTTTCATTAAAAGTTGAATATTGAGGATAAGAAAAATTTAAACGATTTAAAACACCTACAGGCAAAAGATTTTCTTCTTTAATAATTTGCTTAGCCTCTTCGGAGAAATGAAATCTATTAATAATTTTATCAATATCATTTTCGGAAAATTTTTTATTAAGAAATTCCTTTCCAATATTATCTTGCTTATTCATAATTATACTTTAATTTGTAGTTAATATCATTTATTTTTTTGCAAAGTTAGAATTTTTAACTTTTTAAAAATAATAATTTTAAAAATTTAATTAAAATAAAATCTGCTTCTAAAGCATTGAATTACAAAGTATAAAAAAATAAAATTAAGATATAAAAATATTTTTTACTTTTGGTTTGTTAAAATAAATATTTATTTAACTTTGTGCTGTTATTTAATTCACATTGTTATTTTTATAACAATATTTTGTTAATTTATAAAAAATTTAAGTTATGAACGTAGAAAAAATAATGATTGACCTCGAAAAGAAAAATCCGGGAGAAGCCGAGTATTTACAAGCTGTTCGAGAAGTACTTGAATCTATTGAAGAAGTTGTTAATGAAAATCCACAAATTGAAAACGCTGGAATCATTGAGCGCCTTGTTGAACCCGATAGAATACTAATATTTAAAGTACCATGGGTCGATGACAAAGGAGTAGTTCACGTTAACAGAGGTTATAGGGTACAATTTAACGGAGCAATAGGACCATATAAAGGAGGACTTCGTTTTCACCCAAGCGTTAATCTTAGCATACTTAAATTTTTAGGTTTCGAGCAAATATTTAAAAATAGTTTAACGTCCTTACCTATGGGCGGGGCAAAAGGCGGTTCCGATTTTGATCCTAAAGGTAAATCAAATAATGAAATTATGCGCTTCTGCCAATCATTCATGCTTGAATTATGGAAAATTATAGGCCCCGATATGGATGTCCCTGCTGGTGATATAGGTGTAGGTGGACGAGAAATAGGCTATCTGTACGGTATGTATAAAAAATTAACACATGAACATGTAGGTGTACTTACAGGTAAAGGCTTAAATTGGGGAGGTAGTTTAATTCGCCCTGAAGCTACCGGTTTTGGAGTAGTATATTTTGCTCAAGAAATGCTTAAAACTAAAGGACTTGATATAAAAGGCAAAACTGTTGCTATATCAGGTTTCGGTAATGTTGCCTGGGGAGCTGCTCTTAAAGCTACTCAACTGGGAGCTAAAGTTGTCACTATTTCAGGGCCTGATGGCTATGTTTATGACCCGGAAGGAATTAGTGGTAAAAAGATTGACTTTATGCTTGAACTAAGAGCATCTAATCAAGATATCGTAAAACCATACACTTATGAATTCCCTAATGCTCAATTCTTTAGTGGCAAACGTCCATGGGAAGTGAAATGTGATATAGCATTGCCTTGTGCTACTCAAAATGAATTAAATAAAGAAGATGCTTTAAATTTAGTAGAAAACGGTTGTATATGTGTGACTGAAGGGGCTAATATGCCTTCAACACCCGAAGCTATTGAAGTATTCCTTGAACATAAAATCTTATTCTCACCTGGTAAAGCTTCTAACGCTGGCGGAGTTGCTACATCTGGCTTAGAAATGTCACAAAACGCAATGAAATTAAATTGGAACTCTGAAGAAGTAGACCAAAGATTACGCCAGATAATGTCTAATATTCATTATGCTTGTTGTAAATATGGCCGAACACAAGATGGTTATGTTAACTATGTAAAAGGAGCTAACATAGCTGGATTCCTTAAAGTAGCTCAAGCTATGATAGACCAAGGAATTATATAGCTTAAACAATAAAAATATCAATTTAATCATCTTTGAAAAACTCCCTAAAAATGGGAGTTTTTCTTTTTTAAGCATAATACTTACTTTATATGATTAATTAACTTAATAGTTTTAAGTATTTTACTTATATTAATTTTTATTTTCATCAATTAAAATAAAAATTATTATAGATAAATTTATTTTTTTAATAATTTTGACTAAAAATTAAAAATTTAATGTAATATTTCTTTATAATAAAAAATTAATTTTTTTTGATATGCGTATAGAAAGAATTTATAAAACAGAAAAAAAAGAAAATACTTACGAACCTTCCGTAGACTTAACTTTGTTAGATGAATTAATTAATAAATATAAAAACTATAAAGGGAATTTAATACCTATATTACAAGGTGTTCAAAATATATATGGATATATACCAAAAGAAGCTTGTATTAAAATTTCTAATGAAACAGGATTAAAACTAAGTGATATGTATGGGGTTGCTACTTTTTATGCGCAATTTAAACTAAAACCCGTTGGTAAACATATAATTAAAGTATGTCATGGAACAGCTTGCCATGTGCAAAATGCTAATTCTATAACAGCTGCAATACAAGAAGCTCTTAATATTAAAGATGGAGAAACAACATCTGATAGATTTTTTACACTTGAATCCGTAGCTTGTCTCGGATGTTGCTCTCTAGCACCTGTTATGATGATAGATGATGAAGCTTATGGTAAATTAACTGGCAATAAAGCTGTTAATATAATTAAAAATATTAAACTTAACGAAAATAAATAAATTATTATGTCAAGTATTAAAATAATTGTAGGATTAGGGAGTTGTGGAATCGCTGCCGGTGCAAATAAAACATACAATGAATTTGAAAATATTAAAAAAAATGAAAATTTAAATTTTATACTAGGTAAAACTAGTTGCATAGGTATGTGCTTCCGTGAACCTATAGTAGAAGTAATTGATAAAAATGTTTCATTTTTATATGGTAATGTTGATGCTAATAAAGCAGTTGAAATTGTAGAAAATCATATAAAAAAAGGTGAACCAGTAAAATCATTACTTATTAACGAAACAGACCAAAGTTTTTTTGAAGGTCAAGTAAAAATAGCACTTAGAAATTGTGGCTTAATTGACCCTGAAAATATTGATGAATATGAAGCAAAAAATGGATATGAAGCTATTAAACATATTATCAAAAATAATATTTCACAAGAAGAAATTATTCAAACTATCATAGATTCTGGGCTAAGAGGACGAGGTGGAGGCGGTTTCCCTACAGGACTTAAATGGAAATTTGTGGCTGATAAAAAAACTAATAACAAATACGTAATATGCAATGCTGATGAAGGAGATCCTGGAGCTTTTATGGATAGATCATTACTAGAAGGTGATCCGCATTCAATTATAGAAGGAATGATAATAGCAGCTTATGCTGTTGGTGCTACAGAAGGTGTTATTTATTGTCGTGCAGAATACCCTCTTGCAATTAAAAGACTTAATATTGCTATTAACCAAGCTCGACAAAAAGGTTATTTAGGTAATAATATTTTATCAAAAAATAATTTTAACTTTAATATTCACATAAAAGAAGGAGCTGGTGCTTTTGTTTGTGGAGAAGAAACAGCTCTTATTGCTTCAATTGAAGGGAAAAGAGGCATGCCACGCAAGCGTCCACCATTCCCTGCTGAATCAGGATTATGGAATTATCCTACTAATATAAACAATGTCGAAACTTATGCTAATATTCCATGGATAATAAAAAATGGAGCTAATGAATACAAAAAATATGGCACCGAAAAAAGTAAAGGGACTAAAGTATTTGCATTAGCTGGTAAAATTAATAGATCAGGGCTAGTTGAAGTCCCTATGGGATTTACTATACACGATATAATATTTAAATTAGGAGGAGGAATACCTAATGGCAAAAAATTTAAAGCCGTTCAATTAGGCGGCCCTTCTGGAGGATGTATCCCAGAATATTTAGATAATACCATTGTAGATTATGAATCGGTTACTGCTACAGGTGCTATAATGGGCTCAGGTGGTATGGTAGTAATGGATGAAACAACTTGTATGGTCGATGTTGCTCGATTTTTCTTAAATTTTACTCAAAAAGAATCTTGTGGTAAATGTACCTTTTGCCGAATAGGAACTAAAAGAATGTTAGAAATTCTCGAAAAAATTACCGAAGGTAAAGGCAAAGAAGGAGATATAGAAAAACTTGAAGAACTTGCTTATTTAATCAAAGAAAATTCATTATGTGGACTAGGACAAACTGCACCAAATCCTGTGTTAACAACTATAAAATACTTCAGAAATGAATATGAAAGCCACATAAAAGAAAAAAAATGCATAGCTAAAGTTTGTAAAAATTTAATTACTTATACGATTAATCCTGAAAAATGTACAGGTTGTATGGTTTGTGCAATTAAATGCCCAGTAAAGGCAATAACTGGGCAAAAAAAACAAATACATTTTATTAATCAAGAGTTGTGTATTAAATGTGGAGATTGTTATTCAAGTTGTAAATTCAACGCAATTACTTTATCATGATTGTTTTTTAATTATATAAATAAATATGGAAAATAATATTAAAGTTATTTTAAACGGAAAAAGTACTAATGGATATAAAGGAGAAAGTGTACTACAACTAGCAAAACGAAATAATATAATAATACCTACCCTCTGTAATGATGAAAGACTTAAACCCTTCACATCATGCTATTTATGTGTTGTTGAAATTCAAGGAATGAAAGGACTACAGCCTGCCTGCTCTACAAAAATTGCCGATGGTATGGTTATAGAAACTGACAATCCTAAAATACATAAAGCAAGAAAAGCAGCACTTGAATTAATTTTAAGTAATCATTTTGCTGATTGTATAGGTCCATGTAAACAAACGTGTCCTGCAGGAGTTGATGTACAAGGCTATATATCCTTAATCGAAAAAAAAATGTATGCCGAGGCTATATCTCTTATTAAAGAAACTAACCCTTTACCTGCAATATGTGGTCGTGTATGCGTTCGTCCTTGTGAAATAGAATGTAGAAGAAATTTTGTAGAAGGTAAAGGAGTAGGCATCGATTATCTTAAACGATTTGTAGCCGATATTAATTTAAATAATAATGAATGGAAGCCTAAAGTTAAACCTCCAACAGGTAAAAAAGTTGCCATTATAGGAGGCGGACCAGCTGGGTTATCTGCTGCTTTTTTTCTTCAAAAAGAAGGACATCACACTGATATATTTGAAGCTGCACCCGAAGCTGGAGGCTGGTTAAGATATGGCATACCCGAATATAGATTGCCAAAAGATATACTAAAAAAAGAAATTGACAATATTATTTCGATGGGAGCTAAAATTTTTTATAATTCCAAATTAGGAAGCAATGTTAAATATGAACACCTTAAATCAGAATACGATGCCATATTACTTGCTATAGGTTCACAAGCCAGTAGTCCAATAGGCTGCGAAGGTGAAGATGCTGAAAATGTACTTTCAGGCATTGATTTCCTTAAAAATATGCAGCTAACAGGAAAAATTTACGATTTTACTAATAAAACTGTTGCTGTGATAGGCGGTGGAAATACGGCTATGGATTGTTGCAGAACAGCTATAAGATGTGGTGCAAAAAAAGTTTATGTAATATACCGCCGTACAGAAAAAGAAATGCCTGCAAATCCTATAGAAATTCACGAATCTAAACTTGAAGGTGTAAACTATATATTTCTAACAGCACCAATAAAAATAAATAAAGATAAATACGGAAAAGTAAAATCGCTGACCTGCATTAAAATGCAGCTCGGCGAACCAGATGCTTCGGGAAGAAGAAGGCCAATACCAATAGAAAATTCAGAATTTGAAATAGAATTAGATATTATACTTGCTGCTATAGGACAAAAAACAATTGTTGATTTTATAGATGATGTCAATAATAATATAAATAACGATAAAGAAAAATTACAAGTAAACAAATGGGGTAACATAGATGTAAATCCAGATACCTTACAAACAGGAGTAAAAAATATTTTTGCAGCAGGAG
>DAOTOD010000086.1:0-6182 GCA_035451165.1 Bacteroidales bacterium | reverse complement strand
TTTCCACTATATCCTGCAACAAAGGATATCTTAATACATCTACATGATAAGCATAATTAAATAATATTTTATTAGCAAAAATAATATTCTTATAATAAAATTTTGAATATAACCAAATAGATAATATATTAGTAGATATATTTAACTGTTTAGGACGTGCAAGTACATCAAAATATACCATTCTTTTTATGTTAGTAAGCGATATTCCAAAATTTGTTTTTAATGATGTATAAGAAAGTGATGCATTAGTAAATTTTTGTTTCAAATAATGATAGTCCCATATAAAATTATTACTATTATAATAATTATAAATCCACGCAGGTTCTTGAGTTAATAATTTAACATTAAATTCTAACAAATTTTTCTCTTTTAAAATTTTAATACTCGAAAAATCTACTTGATAACCCTTATTGTTATATCCTCCTACCTGAAACTTATAATTTACCTTAAATAATAACGTACTTAAAGGTGAAAACTGTAAATTACATTCAGGCTGAAAAGAATTAAAAATAGTATCTACAGTTTGTGTATGCCATTTTGTAAACTGATGAGATACTATCAAATTAATCTTAAATAAATCGTTTATAGAATCTATTTTTATAAAAGTAGAAGAAATTTTTAAACTATTATTAAGTGATGAAAAAAAAGAAGAATCAAAAGTTTGTTCAGTGTTATAAAACACATTAGGGTAATAACCTGAAAATGGTTGATTATCTTCATAAACTCTAAAACTTCTTTTATAGGTAAAATCATGCTTAATATTAATTTTATTTCTCTCTATCATTGAAAATGAAGAGTCTATTTCAGAAAATAATATTTTGTTAGTATAATTAAAATATTGACTTACAGCTAAATAAGTTTCTTTATATCTTGTTTCCGCAGAATTAAGGTAATATGGCGGGTTTTCTTTTTTATCAGTTCTGTTTTCAAATATAGAATCATTTGTTATACCACCATTTTCTTGAAATTTTATTTTATTACATATGTAAAAAATATGTAATAAATACTTTTTATTTTTAGTAAAATACTTAGAATTAATACTTAAATAATCATTAGCTGATTTTTGTCTAAATAATTCTCTGCCATTAGAATTAACAATAAGATAATTAGCACCTATATAAAAATTCTTTTTTAAAGGTAAACTTTGAGCAATTTTAAAAATTTGTTCCCTTCTTGAACCCATAGAATAATATAATTCAGTAAAAGGCCTTTTGCATACATAATTATCAACATTATCAGGATTAAAACTATACAAATTAACATAGTGATTACCAGCAGTAAAGAACGACAAATCTGGTACTTCAAAAAAGAGCTTACGTTCCATAGTACCTATATTTCCTAATGAAGTATAAAAATAAGATTCTTTATAAGCAGGATCATTGAATTGAAATTCAACAATCGAAGTATCAATGTATTTATATTTATAAAAACCAAAATTATCTAAATCTTTAATTTTGTATATATATACAGCATTAGAATCAACAACTTGCAGTGAAGTATCACTAATAGAAGCCCAATTGAAATAACAAAAAGCACTAATAAAAAATACAATTAAAAAAAACCTTTTACAATAACTATTCATAAAAGTAAAAATAACTTAATTATCAAAATATCTAATTTTATAATATAAAAATTAACAAAACTAATCTAAATCTGACAATGTATAACCCATTTTTATCAAATTTTCTGTTTTCAAAATATTATTAAGTTTTTCACTATCTATTAAAGATAAATTATCATTAGCTTTAAAAATATCTAATTTGTTTTTTTTCATCTCATTAGCTAAAAGTGCCGATTTATTATAACCTATATAAGGTATTAAAGCAGTAGTAATAGCAGGACTAAAAAATAATTTTTCAATAGACACTTCGCTATTTACTGTAATGTCTTTTATCATATTTTCTTTAAGGGTTTTATCTGCATCTATTAACAATTGTAAGCTTTCTAATATTGAATGACCTATAATGGGCAAATATGCATTTAATTCAAGACATCCTTGTGCACATAAGTTAGTGATAAGAATATCATTAGCATATATTTTATTAGCAATGCTTATAACAAATTCAGGTATTACAGGGTTAACTTTATTAGGCATAATAGAACTTCCCAGTTGTTTTTGTGGAATATTAATTTCTTTATGGCCTATATCTGAAGCTAATAATCTTAAATCAGATACTATTTTTTCGAGATTAACGGCATGAGCTTTAATTACTGAATGGATTTCGACAAATGAATCTAAATTGCTTGTAGCGTCAGGCATATTTTCACTTCTAGTAACAGGCAGGCCTGTCAATCTTTGAAGCATAGGTGTTACTTCCATAATAAAATATCGAGGCACAGTAATACCTGTCCCTATTGCACTTCCCCCTAAATTAACAACCTTAATTCGTTCAAAACATTTGGAAATTCTCCACCAATCACGTGAAAGAGCCTCACTATATGAACCAAAAAGCTTACCAAAAGTAGTAGGAACAGCCTCCTGCATTTGAGTATATCCTAAACGAAGATTATTACGATATTTGTTTTCAAGACTTTCAATATCCTTTCTTAACTCATTTATAGTATTTTCAAGAATATCAAGTTGCCGCATAATAGTTAATTTAAGACTAGTCGGAATAACATCGTTAGTTGATTGAAAAATATTTGCATGCTCAATAGGATCAATAATTGTATAATCTCCAGGTTTTTTATTAATAATTTGTAAAGCTCTATTACAAATTATTTCATTTATATTCATATTAATGCTAGTTCCTGCACCACCCGAGATGGCAGGAACAATAAAATGCTCATAATGTTCTCCTTTCGACACTTCTATAGCTGCATGTATAAGACTATCAATAATTTCATCAGATATAAGATTAAAATTATAAGATTTACTTGTTATTTTTGATAAAGCTTTTTTGTATGATTTATAAGTATAATAGCATGCTTCTTTAACTATACCTAGCGTTTTATACCATTCAAGATTAAAACTAATAGAACAAGGGAAATTATTTTTTGCCCTTATCGATTTTATGCCATATAAACAATTATCATGCACTTGTACTTCTCCTAAAAAATCTTTTTCTGTTCTCATCTCAATATATATTTTAAATCAAGTTAAAAACACAATTGTATAAAAATTTAGAAAAACTTAAAAACAAAACCTTTCAAACAAAGAAAGATTTAGTTTGCTTCTTTTTTTGAAATGTTTAATTTAGCTCTACTTAAATATTCAAAAAGAAAATTTATTGATAAAACATTAATAATTGAATAAAAGTACGAAAATTCAAATAATAATTAGTTCTATTGATAAGTTGAATATATCATTGTTTCTAAAAAAAATAAAGAAAATAAAAATATAAATTATATTTGCAAACATTATAAAAAATAATATATGGAAACGAATACTATAAAAATAAAGAAAGAACCTTCAGCTTTTTTTCGTTGGCTAATACTTGCATTGATAAGTTTTGCTATGTTTGGCAACTATTATATTTACGATAGTATAAGCCCTTTAGCTGATTTACTTGTTAAACAACTTAATTTTACCGATCAAAATATAGGTTTATTACAAGGAATATATAGTTTCCCTAATATTATAATGGTACTTATTGGAGGTATTATCATTGACCGTATAGGGACAAAAAAATCAGCTTTATTATTTACTATTTTAGTTTTCATTGGTTCTATAATAACGGCTATTAGCAGTAACTTTAGCATTATGGTAACTGGCCGATTAATCTTCGGATTAGGTGCTGAATCAATGATAGTAGCTATTACAACTGTTATAGCACGATGGTTTAAAGGGAAAGAATTATCTTTAGCTTTTGGTTTAAACTTGACAATAGCTAGATTAGGGTCTTTTCTCGCACTTAACTCGCCTTCATGGGGTAAAGGACTATACGAAACATGGAAAGGACCTTTATTAATTACTGTAATAGCAGGTTTTTTTGCTGTAGTTTGTCTTATTATATATTATTTACTCGATGCTTATGCTAGTAAGAATTTTGAATTAAAAAAAGAAGGACCTCAAGATAAAATTGCATTCCAAGATATTTTTAAATATAATAAACATAGAATAATATTAGCTTCTATATTAGTACCTGTTTTTTTTATAATATTATGGCAAGTAAATTTTATTTCTTTCAATATTGAAGTCGAAAATATTCTTAAACAAATTGCTGTAATAATAGTCACATTAATTTTTATTTTCCTTAA
This sequence comes from Bacteroidales bacterium, assembly GCA_035451165.1. GTDB lineage: Bacteria > Bacteroidota > Bacteroidia > Bacteroidales > JAKIYJ01 > JAKIYJ01. Next base: position 1,982 of record DAOTOD010000086.1, on the reverse strand, counting down.
CTTCAAATCTTTCAGTAAATCATTTTGGTTTATAAGTTGTTTATGTGTAGTTTTTTATTCTGCTATTTTCCCTTTTCAAACCTTTGCAATTAAATTCTTTCAAGATGTACATCAAACTACAAGAGAAGTTGGAGGCGGGCTTAGTAGCATATTAACTTTATCTGCAATGATTTTTACACCTTTATTTGGACTATTAGCTGATAGAATAGGCAAACGGTCATTTTTAATGATGATAGGTTCTTTACTTATAATACCTGTTTATTTAATAATGGCATATAAAATTGATTTAGGAAGTTTTTTAGGCCTTAGTGAAAATATAAATATTTCATTTATAGATATAAAAGCGGCCTTGCCTTATCGTTTAATAATACCAATGAGCATTATGGGAATAGCATTTTCGTTAGTGCCAGCAGTAATGTGGCCATCTGTTGCTCTTGTAGTACAAGAATCTAAATTAGGAACTGCTTATGGGTTAATGACTATGATACAAAATATAGGTCTCTTTGGTTTCAACATTATCATAGGTTTCATTAATGATTTATCAAAAGCATCAGCTACTAATCCACAAGGTTATATACCAGGTATGTGGATATTTTCTATTTGTGGATTTTTAGGATTGTTTTTTGCTTTCATGCTAAGAAAAAACGAAAAAGGTATTAATTCACACGGATTAGAATTAGGCTCTATTCATACGAAAAAAAATTAAAATCAATGTCAAACAATGAAATGATAAATCATAAGGGCATTATTGAAAAAATCGATAATAATAAAGCCTTTGTTAAAATTATAGTACAATCAGCTTGCGCAACATGCAAAGTAAAAACCATATGCACGCTTAGTGATACAAAAGAAAAAATTATTGAAGTTAATATTACTGATCCTGAAAAATACAAAACTGGGCAAAATGTTGTTGTGTCAATGTATAATTATTTAGGTATAAAGGCCTTATTCTTAGGTTATATTTTCCCATTTATTATTTTATTAGCTACTTTAATAACTTTATCTTTATTAAATTTTAATGAATTGTTTGCAGGTATTTTTTCAATAGTTATACTTATACCTTATTATTTAATACTATACTTTTATAGAAATAAATTAAAACGAACTTTTAGTTTTTCTATAAAACCATTAACATAAAAATAATCTCATTCACCAGTATATCGTTACTGGACCAGTATAAGTACAGCCTGTAGCTGCTTGTTGTTTTATGGAACCACCCCCATTTGCATAACATCCATTTTGATAACAAGGTGAAGTAGTTGGAGATGAACAACATCTATAGTAAGTTGCAAATAGCCCGCCAGCACAAGAAGGAACACTATAATACTGTTCAGTATAACATGAATAACCTGCAGGACAACCTGGTATTTGGCCAGTACCTTGCGTAGTATTATCCCAATTATTATCACAATCTTCATCAACATTAGGAGTTGAATTACTACTACCCGAAGTGGATGAACATGTAAGAGTAGAAGTAAAAACATTAAATTGAGATGGATTATTAACGTTTTGCAATCTAACAGGCACAGAATTCCAGCTTGCACCATACCAGCCATCTATAGGTAAAAAAAGTGGATAATTACTTTGACTTATATTACCATCTAAGGTAGCTAAATTTACCCAAACACCTAAATTATTCTGATATTGAACATTCACATTACCCCAACAAATACCACTATTATATGAAATAGAAAAATCACGATGATTAGATGTATGCGATAACAAAAGAGAACTAGGAGGAGCAACATTTACAATTTGAGTAATAGAATTTGAAATTGCAGGATTATTTGTAACGCAAACATCATTAGATGTTAAAGTACAAGTAATTACATCATTATTAGCTAAAACAGAGCTTGAATATGTTGGTCCACTGCCAACTGATATTCCATTAATTTTCCAATCATAAGCTGGTAAAGAGCCTCCATTAGTAATATTAGCTGAAAAAGTAACATTAGTCCCCGGACAAATTGCCCCTGATGGAG